>NZ_JAKGUE010000019.1 GCF_021568795.1 Dethiosulfovibrio faecalis | reverse complement strand
CATTATGTCCCCCTCTTTCTGAGACCTATGATACAGCAGCCTGTTCTTGACCTTAACCTAGCAACTTACTCGGTGGTCCATTTTTCCGGGTCCACTATAGAGACTTCAGCGGAAAAAGGCGAGCTTACTGCTCAATATAAAACTGGAAAATGTTACCAGATGGGTTATGGCACAGCAAAAGACGAGGAAAAAGCTGTCAAATGGTACAGTGAATCGGCAAAAGGTAACTGTAACGAAGGACAATTCTCTTTAGGAAAGTGTTACTATAGCGGTTTCGGGGTAGAAAAAGATTACGAAAAGGCTGTCCGTTGGTTCCGCAAGGCCGCTGATCAAAAAGATAGTAGGGCAGAAATTTTGCTGGGATTGTGCTACGAATACGGCGACGGTGTGACAAAAGATCCAAGAGAGGCTGTGATGTGGTACCGCAAAGCGGCTGAAAACGGATATGCCACGGGACAATGTAACCTGGGATACTGTTATTATTGCGGCTTCGGGGCAGAAAAAGACTATGAAAAGGCTGTCCGTTGGTTCCGCAAGGCCGCCGATCAAGGACACAGTAGGGCAGATGCTTGGCTGGGAATGTGCTACGAATACGGCTACGGTGTGACAAAAGATCCAAGAGAGGCTGTGATGTGGTACCGCAAAGCGGCTGAAAACGGATATGCCACGGGACAATGTAACCTGGGATACTGTTATTATAACGGTTTCGGGGTAGAAAAAGATTACGAAAGGGCTGTCAGTTGGTTTCGCAAGGCCGCTTATCAAGAAGATAGTAGGGCACAAAATATCCTTGGTATATGCTGTGAAAATGGTCTCGGATTAAAGAAAGATTATTATATGGCCTTCTACTGGTATCGTAGATCAGCTAAAAACGGAAATGCCTGGGGACAATATAACCTGGGGGAATGCTACAGAGACGGAAAATGGGTAGATAAAAACGTTGTGCAGGCCTATAGGTGGTTTTATCTGGCCAGTAAAAACGGTGATGGTAGGTGTATAGAGAGTAGCCGCGAAGCCATGGACGGTATGTTGGGCAAGGGGCTCTTGAGCTTTAGATCGATTTCGGACGAACAGGTCCAAGAAGCGATGCGTCAAGCAAATCAATGAATTAGATAAATGCTGAGGGACCTCGCTTGCGAGGTCCCTCTTTTCAAGAGATCAGAACACCGCCAGATCGGCGTCCTTGGGGTCCAGTATCATCATGTGTCCCGGAGCGTGGGTTATCGCGAAGGGAGGTTTGCTGGCCATCAGCGCCGCCTGGGGCGTCACTCCGCATCCCCAGAATACCGGGACCTCGCCGGGACGGATCGTGACCGAGTCGCCGAAGTCGGGCTTGGAGATGTCCTTTATCCCTATCGCCTCAGGGTCTCCTACGTGAACCGGGGCTCCGTGTACTTCCGGGAAGCGTCCTGTGCACAGAACCGCCTTGGGAACCTGTCTCGCCGGGATGGGTCTCATGCTGACCACCATAGGCCCCGACAGCCTACCGGCCGGACGGCACTTCATGGAGGTGATGTACATGGGGACGTTGCGGTTTTCCTCGATGTGCCTTATCGGAATATCCGCCTCCATTAGGGCGCTCTCGAAGGAGAAGGAACAGCCCAGAAGGAAGCCGACCAGGTCGTCCCGCCAGTAGGAGCTGACGTCGGTGGGCTCGTCGATATTGACGCCGTTTTCCCAGACCACGTATCTCGGAATATCCTTGGATATGTCCGAGCCGGGGGCCATTATCCTGGCCTCGGTGTCGCCCGGTTCGGTGATGTCCAGTATGGGGCAGGGGGTCGGGTTTCTCTGGGCGAAGACGAGGAAGTCGTAGGCCCAGTCCTTGGGGAGGACTATCAGATTGGCTTGAACCCTTCCCTTGCACATCCCCGGGGTGGGCTTGGTCCATTCCCCTCTTCTGATTATTTCCCTGACCTCTTGAGGCGTAGATCCGCCGTAGTCCGTGGCTTTCATAGTTTCAGCACCTCCCTGAGATTGGCTATCTCTATTCCCTCCGCCTCCAGCGTCTTTCTGAGTTCTCTGGACATCTCCACCGCCTCGGCGGTGTCGCCGTGCAGACAGATCGAGTGGGGGCTAAGCTCTATATCCTCTCCGGACAGGGTCGTGACGATGCCCTCTTTTATCATCCTGACCACCCTGGACGCCGCCTCGTCGGAGTCGTGTATGACCGCTCCCTCCATGCTCCTGGGGACGAGGGTCCCGTCGGCCATGTAGGCTCGATCGGCGAAGGCCTCCGAAGCGAAGGGAACGCTTGTTTCCTCCGCCGCCTTCTGGAACAGCGATCCCGACAGCCCCATGAGAATCAGGTTATCCCCTCCGTCCTTCACGGCGCAGGCTATGGCCCTGGCCATCTCTAGATCCTTGGCCGCGGTGTTGTACATGGCTCCGTGGGGTTTGACGTGCTGTAGCGAGGTTCCCGTAGCCCTGCAGGCCGCGGAAATGGCCCCTATCTGGTAGAGGCAGTCGGCGTAGACCTGGTCGGGGGTGCACTTCAGGTTTCTCCGTCCGAACCCGACCAGGTCGGGATAGCCCGGATGGGCCCCTATGGCGACGCCTCTGGACGAGGCCATCTTCACGGTCTCGACCATGACCGACGGGTCTCCTGCGTGAAAGCCGCAGGCCACGTTGGCGGAGGAGACGCTTTCCAGGACCTGGCCGTCCTTTCCCATGGTGTAGGCGCCGAAACTCTCGCCCAGATCGCTGTTCAGATCTATCTTGTACATCTACGTCATGCCTCCTCTAGATTTTCTCCCATTGGACCTCGTAGGTTTCGCCGTCGACGGTGATGCGACATTGTCCCTCCGTTGCCGGTTCGACCCGTTCCTTTTCGTCTTTCGTCGGATCGGCTATCCAGCTTTCGAGGGCCAGTCTGAGGGACTCCAGTCGACCTCTTTCCTCCCTGGCCTCGATTATGGCCTGATCCTGGCTCATGGCGGAGAAGCGTACCGGTTGTCCCGGGAGCCTCTGGGCAAGTCTTGCCACCGAGTTGGCTGTGAGGACCGCTATCTTCGTGTAGCCCCCGGTGGTCTGTCTGTCCGCCATCATCACGATCGGTTGACCGTGTCCCGGAACCTGAACCGCCCCGAGACATATGGCGTCGGAGACTATGTCCGCTCCGTCGACGTGTTCTATGGTCGGTCCCTCCATGCGGTAGCCCATTCGGTCCGCCGCGGCGGAGACGACGTATTCCTCGGATAGGAAGGTCTTTATTCCCTCGTCGGTGAAGAGGTCGTCCTGAGGGCCGGGAACCACGTCCATCGGTCGGGAGGGAGAGTAGTCCGGCCTGAGATCCTCGGGACACACGAAGCCGACGCATCTCTCTCTCAAGATGTAGGGGGACCCTGTATCCAGCTCGTCTCCCGCCTTGAGGGCTCTGCCCTGAAGGCCGCCTATCTTCCCCCTCAGGTAGGTGGAGCGGCTTCCCATGAGAGGCGGTACGTCTATTCCTCCGGAGACGCATAGATAGCCTCTGCACAGGCCGTCTTTCATGCCGGAGAATGAGATAACGTCGCCGTCCTCAACCGCATGGGTCGTCCAGGGTTGTACGTCGGTTCCGTTGACCGTCATGCCCAGGTCTCCCCCGGCGAGGGCCACGATTCCACTTCCCTGAACCGCCAGCTTCGGGCCCACGACGGTTATCTCCAGGGCGGCAGCCCCGGGGTCGTTGTGGACCATGATGTTTCCTCTGCGAAGCGCCATTGGGTCCATCGCTCCAGCTACTGGCATGCCTATGGCCTGATGTCCCCATCTGCCCAGGTCCTGCACGGTGGTCAATATGCCCGGAGATCGGACGAGCAGCTTCATAGTGTCCCATCTCCCTTCTCGACTATCTCCAGCTCGTAGGCGTTTTTAACCGCCTTTTCCCTGATGTCCAGATATTCGTCCTCTCCGACCGGGCGGAATCGAATCCAGAGCCCTGCGTCGAGAAGGGTGGCGGGCTCTCTGGTCGGGTCGTACATCACCAGGGGAGTGCGCCCTATGAGCTGCCAGCCTCCGGGGCTGTCTATGGGGTAGATCCCGGTCTGTTTGCCCGCTATGCCGACGCTGCCCGCCGGTATCAGCTCTCTGGGGGTCTCCAGCCTGGGGGTGGCTATGGATTCGTCCATGCCTCCCAGATAGGAGAATCCGGGGGTGAAGCCCAGCATGTAGCAGTAGCAGCTGTTGGAGCAGTGACGGCGTATGACCTCTTCCTCGGATATCCCGTGGTGTATCGCCACCGATTCGAGATCCGGTCCGTATTCGCCGCCGTAGCATACCGGAATGACGGCCTCTTTGGATCCTATCTCTACTTGCTCGTCTATCGATCCGATCCCGGCCGAGATAACCGCTCGGAGCCTCTCCAGGTCCGTCTCCACTGGGTCGAAGTAGACGGCCAGAGATCGATATGTCGGCATGAGCTCCATGATGCCGGGAACGGGACGGGCCTCCAGACTGGATCTGAGGGCCTGCACCTTGGCGTTTATCTCCAGAGCTATGGCGTTTCCGAAATCGACGACCAGGCAGGAATCTCCGGCCGGTCGTATCCTTGGTTCTGTCTCTTTCATCGGCGTCTCCTCCTAATCGACGTGGCCGGGAGCGTCGTCGGCTCCCGGCTTCATTATAGTCCTACGGTCGATTGCGTCCTATCAGGAGAACAGCGCCATGATCTTGCTGAGGGATTTGACCCCCATCCACATGGTGAAGGCCGCCATGATGTAGCCTATGAGGGACATCCACATGGGGTGTCTGTAGGTTCCTACGATGTCCTTTCTATGCGCCGCAAGAAGCACCGATATCAGGGCCAGAGGCAGTATGAGACCGTTGATCGATCCGGCGAAGATCAACAGAGCCACCGGTTTGCCTATCGTAGCGAGTATGGCGGTGGAGAACACTATGAACCCTATCATCCAGGCCCTGTAGTGATCGCCTACCGATTTGAAAAGGGTCCTAAGGAAGGATATGGACGTGTAGGAGGCCCCTATGACAGAGGTGATCCCGGCGGCCCAGAGGATTATTCCGAAGATCTTGTAGCCCAGATCTCCCGCTCCGATCTGGAATGCCGACGCAGGGGGATTGGTCGGGTCGAGGGGGTGCCCCATCATGACGACTCCCAGGATCGCCAGGAAGAGGAGGAACCTCATGATGCCGGTTATGGCGACGGCGTTGATGGAGCCCTTGCTTATGGCCCCGATGTTCTCCTCGCCGGTGAGGCCGGCGTCTATTATCCTGTGGGCTCCGGCGAAGGAGATGTATCCTCCGACGGTTCCTCCGACAAGGGTGAGGACGATCATCCAGTCGATATGGGAGGGTAGCACGGCCTCTTTAAGAGTGGCTCCTACGGGAGGATGAGTCCTGAAGACCATGAACAGCACCATGGCGATCATGACGAAGCCCAAGATCTGGGTGAACTTGTCCATGGCGTTGCCCATCTCCTTGCGGAGGAAGATGAATATGGCTATGAGGGCGCTGATACTGGCTCCGACCGGTATGGGAAGGCCGGTCAGGACGTTGACTCCCATGGCCGCCCCTCCTACGTTGCCTATGTTGAACACCAGACCGCCCAGGGCTACGGCGAAGGCGATGAAGTATCCCAGACCGGGCAGCACCTTGTTCGCCACGTCCTGGGCCCTCATTCCCGATACGGCCAGTATCCTCCAGATGTTCATCTGGACCACTATGTCGATCAGCACCGACGCCAGAATGGCGAATGCGAAGGCCAGCTGCATCTTCTCCGTGAACACCGCCGTCTGGGTCAGGAATCCCGGGCCTATGGCGGAAGTCGCCATGAGGAAGGCCGCCCCCATCAGTACGCTTAAAGTGCTGCCCTGTTTCGCCTTTTCGTCTCCTAAAGTGATCTTTTCCGTGGACATAAAAGCACCTCCGATATAAAGATAATGGCTCTCTGTAAAAGATAAAAGCAAAAAAGTTGCCAGATGCTACTTTTTTCTCAAGATGAAAAAATGTGGCTATTCCAGCGTTTTTCCGTCTTCTGCTCTGTGTGCCCGAGATCCGTTCGGTTCGAGTGGGTGCGAAAAGCGCACCGACCGTGCGTTTTTCGCACGGTCGGTCTATGGCTGGGGGGGTGAAGCTATTTCGTCTGTCTGGAGATCCTGTCGAACTGATCTTGCAGCTCGAAAAATCTCTCTATCAGGACGGGGTCGAAATGTCCCTCCGATTCCTCTGTCATTATGCATACAGCCTTGCAGTGTGAAAAAGCTTCCTTATAGGGGCGAACGCTTCTCAGTGCGTCGTACACGTCGGCGACGGCCATTATCCTCGCCGATAGCGGGATCTGCGGTCCGGACAGACCTCTGGGATAGCCCGATCCATCCCATTTTTCGTGGTGATTTTCCGCTATTTCCCTGGCCATCACCAGAAAGGGCACGGAGCCCATTTCCCTCTCGACGTTTCGCAGGATGTCTCCCCCGTATATGGTATGTAGTTTCATCTCGTCGAACTCCTTGGGGGTCAGTTTGCCCGGTTTCAACAGGATTCTGTCCGGTAGGCCGATCTTACCTACGTCGTGTAGGGGAGACGCCTGGGCCATTAGGTCGACCTCTCTTTTCGTGATCCGTCTATCTATCCTGTTCGTTTTCACAAGGTCGTTGCCCAGAAGCAGGACGTATTTTCTAGTTCTCTGTATATGGGCTCCTGTGTCGCTGTCTCTCGCCTCGGCCAGAGTCGCCATACAGTGGACCGAGGCAAGCTGAGCTATCTGAAGGTCCTTTGTCCTCTCCCTGACCAGCCTTTCCAGGTTGTTTCTGTGTCTCTCCAGTTCCAGATGGTTTCTTATCCTGGCCATCACGAGAGGAGGGCTGAAGGGCCTGGTTATGTAGTCCACCGCGCCCAGTTCCAAGCCCCGGGCTTCGTCCATCTCCTGGTTGAGGGCGGTCACGAAGATCACCGGTATTCGATCGGTCCTTCCGTCGGCCTTGAGTCGTCTGCATACCTCGAAACCGTCCAGGTCGGGAAGCATGACATCCAGCAGAATCAGGTCGGGATGGACCTCACGGGCCAGACTCAGCGCAGTCTCTCCGTCCATGGCGACGCTTATCTGGTATTCATCGGACAGGAAGGAGAGCAGTATGTCTATGTTGATCTCCCTGTCGTCGACCACCAAAAGGGTCTTTCTGTCGTCGATCATGGGAGCCCTCCTTCAGAGGGGGCCTTGAGCTTTTCGCTCAGCCTTTCCACCATGGGGATGGCCTCCTCGAAACGATATCTCTTTACGGAACTCGATATCCTTTCGATCTCCTCTTTTATCTCTTCGGGCCAGACGGTTTCCTCCAGTATGGAGAGGGCCGGTTGAGGCTGTCTCCTGTCGAGCAGCGATTTCAGCTCCTCTAGCATCAACGCTCCGTTGGTCGAGGCGTTGTGGTCGCTCTTCTTTTTCCTTTCGTCCGTTTCAGGGGGTATCGCCTTCTGAAGATCCTCTAGAGTTCTTCGATGTACCCCTTCGAAAGCCTCAAGTATGGGCGGTACGTTTTCCCTGTCCTTTCGGATCGCCGACTCCAGCAGTTCCGATATCTCTTGGAGCTCTATCAGCCCCAGGTTGCCGGCGGTCCCCTTTAGGGAGTGAAGTTCCCAGGTGGCCTTGTCGTAATCGGCGGCGTCGATGGCTTTCGCTACGTCGGAGGCGGTGTCGTGGAATTGCTCCACGAACTTTCGGAGGAACCGAACGTAGCCCTCTAGGTCCGATCCCGTTCGGTATATCCCCATCCCTGGGTCTATTCCCTTTATCCGGAGTTTCTCCGGGATCTCCTTGTCGGCAGGGGCGTTGGGAGAGTCCTTCCCCTTAGAAGATTTTCCGAATATCCACCGACAGGACGTGTCTATCAGGATATCCCGGTCTATAGGCTTGGTGACGTAGTCGTCCATGCCTGCCTCTATACATATCTCTCTGTCTCCCGACATGGCATGGGCTGTCATGGCCACTATGGGGGTTCTCTTCCGTTCCGTCTCCTCGCTTTCTTTTTCTCTGATCCTCTCCGTTGTCTCGAAACCGTCCATCTCCGGCATCTGAACGTCCATGAGTATCAGGTCTAAGTGGTCTTTCGAGAAGATCTCAATCGCTTTTAGTCCGTTCTTAGCGGATATTACCATCGCTCCCGCCTGTTGAAGAATTCCGGCGGCGACCTCCAGGTTCAGATCGTTGTCCTCCACCAGGAGAATCTTGGCTCCCCGGAGTTTTTCCTCGGAAAAGTCCGCCGGTCCTTCATCGTTGCCGTAGGTTCTGTCGGGGTGCCCTTTCGATATGGACTCCATTATGGAGTCCAACAGGGAGGAGGGCTGGACGGGCTTGGACAGGACGTCGATGAACCCATACGATCTGGCCTTTTCCACTATCTCGGCTCTACGATGACCTGTCACCATGAGAAGCTTCGGAGATTTGTTCAACCCGGATTCCGATATTTTTATGGCCGTCTCTATTCCGTCCATCCGGGGCATCTTCCAGTCCATTATTACTACGTCGAAGGAGATGTCCTCCTCTTCGGAGGCTTTAAGTCTGGCTATAGCGTCCTCTCCGGAGGAGACCGTCTCAACGTCGAAGGTCATGGACTTTAGCATTTCCCGGAGGATCTTTCTCGCTATGGGGTTGTCGTCCACGACGAGTATCCTAAGGTCCGTCAACGCCGACCGGGTTTTATCCTGAGGCCTGTATATCGTTCCGTTCTCTCCGTCCGTAATGCCTACCGTGACGGAGAATGTGAAAGCGCTGCCCTCTCCGAGACGGCTCTCTGCTCTTATCTTCCCTCCCATGAGCTCGCATAATTTATGGGATATGGAGAGGCCGAGGCCCGTTCCCCTGTATTTCCTGGTGGTAGAGCTGTCGGCCTGTATGAACGGGTCGAAAATTCGATCCAGCTGTTCGTCCGTCATGCCGATCCCTGTGTCGGAGACGGAGAATATCAGCTCCATCTCGTCCTCATATCGGCTGCCCTTCTTTAGGGATACGATAATGTCTCCCTCTTCGGTGAACTTGATGGCATTGCTTATGAGGTTGTTCAGTATCTGTCTTATCCTGAAGGGATCTCCCAGGACGGACGACGGGAGGTCCGGAGAGATCTCCAGGTGTAATTCCACCCGTTTTCCCTCCGCCTCCACTGAGAAAGCCTCCACCGTCTCGGAGACGGTTCTCTCCAGGGAGAAGGGAATCCTCTCTATCTCGAGCTTGCCCGCCTCTATCTTAGAGAAGTCCAATATATCGTCTATTATGGCCAGCAGAGTCTTGCCGGACGAGTCTATCTTGGCTATCCTGTCTCGGTGTCTCTCCGAGATGTCCTCCCTTAACAGGAGTTGACTGAGGCCTATGATGGCGTTGAGAGGGGTCCTTATCTCGTGACTCATGGTAGCCAGAAAGTCGCTCTTGGCCCTGTTGGCCTCGTCGGCGGCGTCCTTGGCGTCTATGAGCATCTTTTCCGATCTGGCCAGTTTCTCCAGGGTCTCGTTGGCCTTTATGTTCTCTTCCTGAGCTCTGGCGGCTAGAGACAGCGCGTCCACCTTGGCCTGCTCGAGTTCCGTCGTCCTCTCCTTTACCGTCCGTTCCAGTTCGTCTCTGTGTTTTCTAAGCTCCTCGTCAATCCTGCGTCTATCCGTGATGTCCGTCACGAATCCCAGAAGGGCGGGTTTGCCGTCGATGGCTATCTTGGTCCAGTTTTCCTCGGCGACGAATACCGATCCGTCGGATCTCATGAAGTCGATCTCTGCTTTGCCGGGCTTGCCGTGAGGGTCGACTCCGGTTGAGCGGTCGGGGTGGATCTCCGATTCGTTTTTGCCCCTTATTCCCATGTAGGGGTAGCCCAACATCTCGGTCATGGCAGGGTTAGCGTACAGTATCTCTCTGTCCGGCAGGGCCGTCACCAGTATTCCCTCCGAGGCGTTCTTTATGAGTGATCTGTATCGTTTTTCGCTTTCCCTCAGAGCTAGTGAGTCCTTTTTGCCTTTTAGAAACAGATAGGTGGTTAGAAGCGAGATAGGGGTTAGTAGACCGGCAAATCCTAGAATAGCCCAGAACACGATGGGCTCGCATTCATAAAACGGAACGGGTTTTCCGATGACGATGGAGTCTTCAGGCAGCCTGTAGGATGGGATGTCGAAACGTTCGAGCTGGGCGTGGTCGAATAGGTAGCTGTTCGGGCTCTCCGTGAGTACCGGTATATCCTTCGGAGAGGTCCCCTTAAGTATCTGGACGACCATCTTGGCGGCGTTTCGGCCCTGTTGTTTCTGGGAGATTATCCGTCCGCCCAGAAGGCCCTTCCCTATGCCGTGGGCCCAGAGGTGGTAAACGGGGATATTAAGTCCGTCCGTGAGGTATTCAAGGCCCTCCTCGAAGGATTTGGAGATCCCTTCGGAGTCGAGGTAAGCCGACAGGAGCAGGACGGCAGTCTCGTCGTCGAAGGACCTCAGCCTTTCGCGGGCCTCTTTCCAGGACAGGTCCTTGAGGGAGATAAGGGAGAACTCCACCCCTTCCAGGGCGAAGCCTATGGGGCGGAATTTCCTGGCGTCCGCGATTCCCGATACCGTTCCGTCCGATATGGCCACGATCTCCTTGACCTCCGGCTGTAGGAGTTTGGTCAGTTCCAGCGTACCCCTCATGGAGACGTCCTCGACGACCCCTGTGACCATGGGGTCTGAGTTTTGCTTCAAGGCCAGGTCGATGTCGTTGACCCCGCAGAACACCACGGGGATCTCCGGAAAGAGGTCTTTCCCGTGCTCCAGGACGAACCTCAAAGCGGCGTCGTCCGCGGTAAGGACCGCGTCATACCGGGGAAGCCGCTCCAGTTTTGCCTCGATGAGAGAGCGGAATCTCGCCAGGTTCCCCTCGTCCTCGAACCTTTTTGTATCCATGAATTCGACGTCCAGGGCGATCCCTTCCGGGTCCAACACGGACTTGACTCCCTCTACCTGGGGGAAGAATGTGGTGAAACCCGGATGGTAGGAGCTTATCATCAGCACTCTTTTGCCCTCCAGGTAGGGATCTCCCCTTGTCTGACCTGGAGAGGGGCAGGTAAAACTCAAAATTGACGCGAGACACAACGCCAGATACAGCATGAGAGCTTTTTTCATGGCACCCTCCGTGATCCTTCCGTATGATTAAATCTTGTACTTTGATCATACATCAAAGGGAGGGTTTGTAAAGCGTCCGTTCCGGTCCGTCCTATCTTTGTCTCTGTCTATGCCATGTTATCGTCCTTCTCGGTATTCCCAGGGTTCGAGACAGCTCCAAGTCGGACATTCCTTCTCTATTCGCCTCCTCTATCCTCGACCTCAGCTGTGCCACCGACATGTCCGGACGGGATCTCAGAGGACGGCTGAAGAGACGGTCCAGAGGCAGGGTTCCCACCGGGGTCACAGCCCAGGTGGTGGAGGCGATTCTCTGCACCGTCGAGACCGATCTGTCCAGTCTGTCGGCCATCTCCGTCATGGTCAGAGGAGAGGGGGCCTGCTCCCGGGACATGAGGTAGCCTCTCTGTCTTTTCGCCACCTCTATGGCCAGGGAGAGTTTGGACGCGTTCCTCCTGGCTATGGACCGGATTATGTGAAGTCCTCTATCCTTCATGGATGCCACTCTGTCGTCCTCCCAGGTCAGAGGGGTCATGTATATCCTGGGAAGGTTTTCGGCCAGGACGACCGCAGGTCTGTCCTGGTCGGGATAGAGTACCAGCTCGGGGATCACTGCCTGTGCCGTCGTGCGGCGGCCCGGGGCTGGGTCGAGGTGCGATAATTCCTCCATGGCTCGGTCGAATCTGCTTCGGTTCCATCCGAGTCTCTCCATCGCATCCTTGGGGTCTCCCTTTCCCAGCAGGTCCACCGCCATCTCAAGGATCTTCGCTCCGTCCGACTCTCCTTTTCCCGATCTGATCAGCTGCAGCGACAGGCAATGGATCAGATCTCTTGCGAACAGCCCAGGGGGTTCCACTATATTCCTGACTCTCTCCAGCAGGAGGTCGAATCTCTCTGCGGTCAGATCCAGCTGGTCGGCAATGGCCTCCTGGTCGTCGGTCAGATAGCCTCTGCGATCCAGGTAGCGGACCAGTTCATACGGCAGAGAGTCCCTTTCCTCCCGAAGGGGACGACACTGGGCCATCTGACGGATAAGGTCTTCCTCCAGGGACGGTTCTTCCGAGAGGTCGTCCAGTATGCCCGACTCCCGCCACGATCGGGGAGGGCTCACCTCGTAGAGGGGGTTGTCGGTCAGTTCGCCTATGGCCGTGTCCACCAGCTCCTGTACCGGCATGGTCAGGAGCCTGAGGTTTTGGATGAGGACGGGCAGGTGAAGCAGCTCGGTCCTTAACTGCTGGGTCAGCCTCGGAGAGTCGTCAGTCCAGGCCATGTTTCTGAAGTCGTCTCAAAAGGGCGTATCGGGACAGTCCCAGAGAGGAGGCCGCCCTGGTCCTGTTGCCCCCCGAGTCGGACAGCGCCTGGGTCAGAAGCTCTTTCTCCACGTCGTCCAGCTGTCGTTGAAGGGGCCTGCCGTCGGTCTCGTGCCTCGATTCGGCCTCCCTGTCGGTGGGCATGGCGTCCAGCATCTCTTGGGGAAGGTCCTTCAGAGATATGGTGCGGTCCCTCTGGTCTTTTAGTATGAAAAGCCGCTCCACCAGGTTCTTGAGCTCCCTGACGTTTCCCGGCCATCTGTAGGACAGGAAGACTTCCTCCACGTCGGAGGAGGGGATCAGAGGCGCCCGCCCGAGCCTGTCGCTGTACAGGACGATGAAGTGTTCCAGGAGCTCCAGAGCGTCTCGGCCTCTTTCTCTAAGAGGGGGGAGCTCTATCGGTAACATGGCTATCCTGTAGTACAGGTCCTTTCTGAAGGCTCCGGAGGATATCCTGTCCTCCAGGTCTGCGCAGGTGGCGCACACCACCCTCAGGGATACCTGGATTTCCCTGGAGGATCCCAGAGGCCTGAGGGACCGGGAGTCCAGAAAGCGGAGCATCTTGCTCTGGAGAGAGGTCGGCATGTCTCCTATTTCGTCCAGAAAGAGGGTGCCTCCGTCGGCCAGCTCCACCAGCCCTCTCTTGTCGGCGGAAGCCCCGGTGTAGGCTCCTTTTCTCGACCCGAACAGCTCCGCCTCCAGAAGGCTTTCCGGTATGGCGGCGCAGTTTATGGCGACGAACTCGCCGGAGCTTCCCGAGGCGCCGTGGATCATCCTGGCCACGACCTCCTTCCCCGTGCCGCTTTCTCCCCTTATCAGGACGTTGACGTCTTCGTGTCTCGAGACTTTTTCGACGAAACCGCCGATCTCTTGAACCGCCCGGGACGAGCCTATCAGGGAGACCGCCCTGGACGTCTCCATTCGGGAGACCCTCCTGGCAAGGGCTATGGCCTCCGACGCCCTTTGGGCCATGTTCATGGCGGCCTCCAGGGGGAAGGGCTTGTCCAGATAGTTGAAAGCTCCCTCCCTTATGGCCCGTACCACCAGGGCAGAGTCGCCGAAGGCTGTCATAACTATCACCTTGGCCTCCGGAGACGCCTGAAGTATGTGGGGAAGTCCCTTGAGGCCGTCCCCGTCGTCGAGCCTGACGTCGAGGAAGACTATCTCCGGGGATTCCTGCTCCATCATGGAGTTCAGCCCCTTGAGCCCCGATGCCGTGCGGGACTCGTAGCCCTTTCTCTCGAAGGCGGTCTTGAGTCCCTGGGCCAGGGCTCTTTCGTCCTCTATTATCCAGACTTTCATATTTCATCCTCCTCGTTGTCCTTATCGGTCGGACCGGGAAACCAGAGGTCCAGTCTGGTGCCATCGGGGGATGTCTCCAGGTCCATTGTCCCTCGATGGTCCTCCACTATCCTGTAGACGACCGATAGGCCGAGCCCGGTGCCGTCCGGTTTCGAAGTCACGAAGGGGTCGAAGATCCTATCCGCCACACGGTCCGGCACGCCGCCGCCGGTGTCCTCGACGGACATAGAGGTACCTTTGCCGGATCTACGGCATGAAACGTACAGATCTCCCTCTTCGTCCATGGCCTCTATGCCGTTCAAGACAAGGTTCAACAGCAGCTGCTGCATCTGCCCTCTGTCTCCCCAAAGCTCGGTGCCGTTGTCGACCGCTTCATGCCAGCCGATCGATTTTCGGGAGAGTCGGACCCTCACCATACTGTGACACCAGCGGAAAAGCTCCCTCGGTTCTATCGGGCCCGGCACGGTCGGGGTAGGTCTGGCGAAGGATAGTAGCTGGGTCACCACACGGTTGAGTCGGTCCAGCTCCGAGCTGAGGACCTGTAGGGATTCCTCGTCCTCCGTCTCTCCGCTTCTTGCGCCGCTCAACAGGTCCAGATGAATTCTCATGGCCGCCAGGGGGTTCTTTATCTCGTGGGATACCCCGGCCACGACCTGTCCCAGGGCGGCCAGCCTCTCCATCCTGGAGATCCGACGCTCCAGGCTCTGCCTTTCCCTCAGACCTCTGACCATTGCGTTGAACGCGTCCTGAAGTATCTCCAGTTCGTAGGAGCCGGATCTCTCGACGGGAAGATCCGA
This sequence comes from Dethiosulfovibrio faecalis, assembly GCF_021568795.1. Lineage (NCBI taxonomy): Bacteria > Thermotogati > Synergistota > Synergistia > Synergistales > Dethiosulfovibrionaceae > Dethiosulfovibrio > Dethiosulfovibrio faecalis. The sequence continues at coordinate 43,188 of NZ_JAKGUE010000019.1, read as the reverse complement.
TAGGTCTCCTCTGCCGACCTTGGCACATCCCCAGGCAAGCCTCTTGAGGGGCCTCGTCAGCCAGTAGGCCAGAAAGACGGCCATCTCCGCCGAGAGGAGCAGGCATATCATCCCCGCCACCAGAAGATGGCGTCGTCTGTGCAGTATGGCGGTCAGAACGTGTTTTCCGTTCAGGCTCACCTTCCAGCTCGCTCCGTCGGAGGTCGTCACGGAGGTGCCGTCTCCCTCGGAGGTTATCCGCCAGGCCTCTCCCTCTCTGTCTATGATCTCCATGACCTGTCGAGACGTCAGATCGCTCGATCGACCGGATAGCTCGTCTATCTTTCCCTGTTCGGACATGTAGGTTTCGTGAAAGTCTATCGAGAGGGACATGGCTATCAGGATGACCGTGAGGCAGAAGGTCAGGCCAGTTACGACCGCCTTTACCCTGGTCTCCAGATCTGGGCCTATCATCGTCTGGCTCCCAGGATCCACCATAGGATCCCCTCTATCAAAAGGGACGGAAGCATCGCCGTCTCGGGGGACATGCCGGAAAACCATACCAGGAGGTTGTAGACGATCAGGGCGGTGGACATGGCTCCGAACAGCCCTCCTCTGCCCTTCGTCCTGGGAAGGTACAGGGGAAGCAGAAAGCACAGTGCAACCATACTCCAGCTGTAGCGACCGAGCTGGAGTATGCCGGGAAGGGGCATGTAGCTGAGAAACAGCGTCACTGTGGCTATTATCGCCACCGCGATCCTGTTCTTGAAGAGAAAGCCGTCCTCCTCCAGGGGGTCTTTGGACGGTATGCGACCCTCTCCCTGAAGGTCGTAACAAAAGGAGCAGGCGGCCAGCAGCAGCTGGGAGTTGGCGGTGCTGACGGCTGCGGCGAGGACTCCCACCATCAACAGGGCCAGAGGAAGAGGCGAAAGGCCTGCCTCCATGAGACGAGAGAACAGTATCTCCTGAGATCCTCCGGTTACGAAGGGATGAAGGGTCTTGGTCCCCAGCCCCAGGGCGGTGAGGCAGATGTAGATCCAGGATACGGTTAAAGAAGTTATCGCCAGGGTCAGCCAGGCGGTCCATCTGTCTTTGCAGGATATTATCCTTATGCAGTACTGAGGGTTGGCCGCCACCCCCAGCCCCCAGCCCAGGGCCATCGCCATGGAGGCCAATATCCCCTCTTTCGGCCAGGGCTGGAGCAGCTCCGGCCTTAGGTCCAGCAGCCTCTCGTGTATGGAGGGAAAGCCTCCGGTCTGAGATGTTATGCTCCAGGCCGCCACGGTGACGGAGGCCACTATTACCATGAGGTTGAGGCCGTCGCTTCTTACCACCGACGGAAGGCCTCCGAAGGTGGTGTAGAGCACGAAGAGGTAGACCAGGATGGAGGCCATGAAGCCCTCTATGTCCAGCATGGAGCCGACGATGGCTCCGAAGGCCCTGAACTGTATTATCAGGTAGACCGTGTAGACCACCAGAAGGCAGAGGGCCGACAGGGATCGGAGCCTGTCGTCCGAGTAACGTTCCTCCAGCCACTGGGGAAGGGACAGGGCCCGGCTCTTTCTCAGCCTTATCACCGCCAGAGGGAGCAGGGGAAGTCCCAGCATCCACCCTATGACCGATCCTGTGAAGGCGGCGTATCCCTCCTGATACAGCAGCACCGTGTAGCCCAACAGCGACGCCGCGCTCATCCAGGTGGCTCCGAAGGTGCCTACCGAGGGCCAGAGGGCGATTCCTCTGCCCCCCAGGTAGAAGGATCGTCTCGTCTCGTTCCACTGGAAGGCTCGACCGGCCAGCAGGATGAGGGCCATCCCGTAGCCTCCGAAGGCCACCAGCCGGTACAGAAGGGATTGCAGGGTCATCTTCCGTTCCTCCTGCGGCAGTAGAGGTAGATCCAGGGCAGAGCGGCGAGGACCGCGAAGGCCCCCCATACCAGTAGATAGGGGCGACGGGACAGTGTCTGAGCGAAGAACATGGGCAGTTTTCCTCCTCTTCGGTAGTCCCGTCACTTTATCACAAGTCCTCGGCGAGGAGCCCGACGGGGCCCTGTCTCGCCCGAGCGTATTTTCGACCTGCCTGTTCCGAACGGACCGCCTCGGAGGGCACGTCCTGTGCCCCCTCGGCTTGGGGCGACGTCCTGTCGCCCCATCCATTCTACACGACGGCAGGTCGAAAATACGGGCTCAAACGGGCCCCGTCGGACTCCTCGCCGAGGGGACTCGGATGTGAGTTTTTAGAGGTTCTATCTTGTCGGTCTTTTTACTCCAGCTCGAGGTGTTCCGTCAGGAATTTTTCCATGGCCCGATAGAAGTCGAAGCGGTTTTCCTGGTTGTGAAAGCCGTGTCCCTCGTCGCCCTTCACCATGTACTGTACCGTGACGCCCCTTTTCTTCATCGCCTCCACCATCTGGTCCGACTCGGCCTTCTTCACCCTGGGATCGTTGGCTCCTTGAGCTATGAACAGGGGGGCCTTTATTTCGTCGGCGTGGAAGACCGGGGATATCTCTTTGAATAGCTCTGCGTCCTTTTCCGGATGCCCTATTGTCTCGTACATCTTCTGTCTGGCGAGTTCCCAGTAGGGAGGTATGGATTCCAGAAGGGTGAATAGGTTGGCGACTCCGACGTAGTCTATGCCGCAACGGTACAGGTCGGGGTTCCGTATCAGCCCCATTAGGGTGGCGTATCCTCCGTAAGAGGCGCCGTATATGGCTATCCTGTCGGGATCGGCGATCCCTCGATCTATGAGCCAGTTTACTCCGGCGGTTATGTCGTCCTGCTGCTTTCTTCCCCACTGTTTGAAGCCCGCCATCCAGAACTTCTTGCCGTATCCGGTAGATACCCGGTAGTTTACTTGGAGCACCGCCACCCCTCGGTTAGCCAGAAACTGCACCTCCGGGTTGTAACCCCAGGTGTCCCGGACCTCCGGTCCGCCGTGGGGGTTGACCACTACGGGAAGCCCCTTCTCCGGCAGTCCCACCGGCAGGGTGAGGTAGCCCTGTATGGTGAGGCCGTCCTCGGTCTCGTAGCTGATCGGTTTCATCGGAGCCATCTGTTTTTCGTCTATCCATGGGTACAGGTCTGCCACAAGCTCGAACTCTTCCGGTTTGTCCAGGTCGTGATAGTAGAGTTTTCCTGGCATTCTGTCGCTTGCCACGGCTATTATCGTTTTTCTCTCGTCTTTGCTCATGCTGGAGATCCCCACCGAGTAGTCTGGAAAGCGCTTCTTCAGTCTGTCGAAGAGTCTCTCCGTCTCCTCGTCGAAGAAGTGGCGCTGCCTTTTGTCGGTGTAGTAGGAAACTCCAAGCAGCTTCTTTCTGGCCCTGGACCAGATTATTCCCGAGAGGTCCACGTCGTCTCTCTGGTAGATCATGTCCTCGAAGTTCCCGCTTTTCGGGTCGAATAGGTAGAGGGCGGTGGTGTTTCTATCCAGGTTGGACATGACGTAGAGTTTTTCGTCGTCTCCGGTGAATCCCGCCGGAATGACCGAGTCGGTGAAGTCGGTGGAGAATATGGGACGGAAGGGATCTTCCTCGTCGTCTCTGTAGAGGATGGTCCGCTTCAGCCCCTCCATGGCGTAGGCTATGCGGATTCTTCCCCTGTGGTCTGTCATCCACCCTCCTACCGTGCCGGGGTTTTCGGCGACCATCTCCATCTCGCCGGATAAGATATTTACCTTGTAGACGTCGAAGAACCTGGGGTCCCTGCGGTTCATCTCTATCAGGACGTGGGTATCGTCGTCCTCCAGATCGTCCAGAAGGCCCGCCCTGACCCCTTCGAAGGGAGTCAGGTCTCTGACGTCCGTTCCGTCCGTAGACAGGGAGTAGACGTGGTAGTTTTCGTCGCCCCCCTTGTCCTGAAGGTAGACCAGCATGTCGTCGTTTACCCAGGTGTAGGCCCGTATATCCCTCTCGGTGGAGGAAGTTATCCGCTTTGCCTCGCCTCCGACCGGGGCGACGTGTATATTGAGCCTGTTCTTCCAGGGCTGGAGAAAGGAGTAGCGTTTCCCGTCGGGAGAGAGGCGGTAGGCCGTTTTGGTGGGAAGCCTGAAGAAGTCCTCCATCGGAATTTTGGGCGGTCGTCCATCGGCCCATAGAGGGGAGGTCATAAGTATGGCTGCCGTGGAAGCCAGAGCCATGGCGATAGATGCTTTCAATGTGGTATCCTCCTTATGTAGAGTGTGTTTTTCCTCGCCATTATATGCTATGTCGTTTTCACTGGCTCCCGTGAAATTGCCTATTCCGATCTGTTTCGGTCGAGGAGGAGGTGTATCGTGAAAAAGGGCCTTTGGATGTCGATCGTAGGGGTTGTCGCGATCTTCGGACTTTTGTTCTATAAATTCTCGACCCCCGTGGTGATTATAGGCGTGGCGGTCAACGAGAAGGTCGCTTTTTCCGCCCCGGAAGGGGTGATGCTCTCGGTCGTAAGGAGCTACGTTCTCTGGCATAACTCCTCGAAGGACCGAGCCTACCGCCTTCAGGTCGAGGTCGCGACCTTCGGCGACGACGTCGCCGAAGCGATGGCGGATCTGTCTCGAAGAGGAGCCGCCGTGGTGGTGGGGTTCCCGCTTTCTTGGGAGGCGGCCGCTGCGGCAGAGGCGGCGGAGAGGTTCGAGATCCCCGTGGTCTCTCCCGCAGCCTCGTCTTCAGTTATGTCGGGAAGGGACGATTGGTTTTTTCGTGTGGTAACGGATACCGACGAGGAAGGAAAGGCCATGGCCATGCTGATGTCCTTCTTAGGCGTGGAAGAACCTATCGTCTACAGGTCTCCCTACAACGATGCCTACGTGAACAATCTCGTGGGAGATATGAAGAGGCTATCCGATTCGGTCCCATCCGGCTTGATCGTTTATCCCGAGGTGGCAGGAGACTATCTGTCCGGGGACGGGGTGGTCATAATAGCCGAGCCATCCAGGAGTTACTGGATATTGCAGGATGTCCTGCTTCACTATCCTCCTGTGCCCATATTCCTCTCACGATGGAGCCAGGTCTCCGATTTTCATTACTTTTTCGATATCGCCGGGGCGGATTTCTATTTTTCATCGGCCTACGATCCGACATCGATACCGGAGGACGATTTCGTTCGATTCCTGTTGAACGAAAGAGAGGTGGATATGGGTGTCTTCTCCCGCTACACCGTCGCCGCCATGACTTATCTTGCCTCCGTCCTGGATGAGGATCCTAGGGCCAGGGGCGAAGAACTTCGTGTCATGCTCTCCCGCCCCAGGACGGTGGAGGGGCCCGGGTGGACCCTCAAGCTGAACCGCTATGGCGACGTGGAGTCGGAGATCAGGGTCTACCGCTTCAACGACGGTTCGGTGGAAGAGGTGATCCTGCCTTGAGATCGTTGAGAAGCTACGGACGCCTCCTAGGCGCCATAATGGTGGGGCTCGCCCTGATCGGCGGAGCCACCGCCTTCTGGTTTCAGTTGAACTCCTTTCAAGAGATCTACGAGGATTCGATAATGAGCCGGTTCAACTACCTCTCCCAGTTTCTGGATGATAAGCTGTCTACCTACAGGAACACGATGCGTTACTGGGGAGTCTCCGGCATGACCAAGGGGGTGGAGGATTTTATGATGTCCTCCCCGGAGCTCAGAGGGCTTCTGTTCTGCGACAGGAACGGTACGGTCCGTTGGAGCAATCTTCCCTACGTCCAGGGCGGCATGTCAGTCTCCCCTAAGTTTCTTTCTGGCGAGTGGGTTCCGTCGGTTCTTTTCGGAGACATGGATTCCCCTGGGTTCATGTTGTCCGTGCCCCTTCCGGACGGGTGGCTTCTGTGCGATGTTAATACGTCTATATTGCTGGAGTCCGTGAGGTTAAGATCCAAAGGCAGAAGCGTAATGGCCCTGGCCGGTGCCGACGGCAGGGTCATCCATAACTGGGGAAAAACCGAACTCGCCTCCGTCGGCATGGTGCTCCCTAAGGTCTTGTTGAGGGACAGATATCAGGAGGTCGTCCTATCCATGGGGAAGGTGAATGCCTTCTCCAGGCGGTTGGTGGGAGCCCTTTTCCTGGTCGCCTTCTACCCACAAAAGGTCCTTATAGAGAGCGCCCTTTCCCAGGCCGTCGTCGTAGCTGCTCTGATTTTTTTGGGAGGTTCGGCGATGTTTCTGGTCTTTTGGATAGGACACGATAGGATCAGCCGATCCTTCGGGAGGTGGGTCGACTTTCTGGCCGGTGCCTCCGACAGGATCGGATCCTGCCAATCCTCCTTCACCCTTGCCGAGTATCTGGTGGATTTCGAGGGACAGATGGGTGCTCTGGACCATCATTTCGAGGAGGAGGCTCGTCTGGGAGACGCCTTTCAGCGGCTCATAGGGACCATCGGCGACAAGGAAGAATCCCTTATGGCCCTTCTGGAGGAGACCACCGCCATGGAGGAAAGCCTCAAACAGACCAACGACGAACTGGAGCTCGTCATGGCCCAGCTGGAGAACATAATGAGCCTTGCCGAGGGGGCCTCGGACGGTAAGACCCTTCAAGGGGTTGCCGAGTCGATAGCCTCCAACCTGCGTAGAACCTTCCGCTGCGGTTACGTGGCTTTCGTCGCCTTCAATAGATCGTCCCCCTACATATGGGGGGAATCGGGAGAGCGCCGTTCTCCGTTGCTTTCTACCGATTTGGCATACCTTAGGGAGGACCCCTTCTTCGAGGAGGGCCGCCTTTCCATGCCGGTATCCTTCATGGGAAGGGTCCAGGGTTACGTTGTCATGGAGGGAATATCGAGCTACGGGAACGAGAAGGTGGTGGAGGTGCTGAGGAGGTTCGGTCTTACCCTGGGAGGGCTTCTCCACGCCAACGAGCTGCTCATAGAGGTCAGATCGTCCTTTCACTACTTTGCCCTCAGGATGCAGGCCTTCACGGAGATATATCACGAAGAGACCGGGGAGCACATAGCCAGGGTTGGGGAGTTCGCCGCCTTCTTTGCCAGACAGCTGGGATTTTCGGAGGGGTTCGTGGAGGATATAAGGATATACGCCCAGCTTCACGACATAGGCAAGCTGAGGGTCCCCAAGGAGATACTGGTAAAGCCTGGATCTTTATCGGATTCGGAGTTCGAGGAGATAAAAAAACACACGATCTTCGGTGCGGAGGTTATTGGCGATTCCTCGTGGCTCGATATGGCTAGAAACATCTGTCTCTGCCATCATGAGAGATGGGACGGAACCGGATATCCCCGTGGGTTGGTCGGAACGGATATCCCCATAGAGGGGAGGATAGTGGCCCTTTGCGATGTTTACGATGCGCTCAGAGGGGAGAGATGCTACAAGCCTCCCTTTTCCCACGAGAAGGCCCGGAGGATAATGTTGGAGGGAGACGGCAGGGTCATGCCCGGGCATTTCGATCCGGAGGTACTGGATATCTTCAGGGAGAACGATGGCTTTTTCGAGAGGATCTACGGGGCTTTTTCAAACGAGGAGTTCAGTGGGTCCATGAGGTCGTCCTAGATCAACGTCTAAAAAACGACGGTTATAACGGAAGGAGGTCTTTTTGTGTATTCATTCGAGAAGGGGCAGCGTCCCCTTAACCCCTATCTGGCCGGAGCTATCACCGGAGGTCTGGTGGCCTTGTCCGTAGTGGCGACGGGAAAGTTCTTCGGGGCTTCCACTACCTTCGCCAGGGGCGGAGCGGCTTTAGTAAATATGATTTCCCCCGAGCACGGCGCGTCTTTGGATTATTTCGCTAAATATCCCTTCGCGGTGGACTGGCAGTTGTTTTTTCTCGTGGGGATCTTCATAGGGTCTCTGCTTTCCTCCACGGTCAACGGAACCTTCTTCGTAGATGCCGTCCCCGAGCTCTGGAGAGAGCGTTTCGGGGCCAGAACATGGCCCAGGCTCTGTACCGCTTTTCTCGGAGGGATCCTGGTGGCTTTCGGGGCCAGAATGGCAGGCGGCTGCCCCTCGGGGCACGGCCTCAGCGGGATGATGCAGCTCTCCATGAGCGGTTTCGTATCGTTGGCGGCGTTCTTCGTAGGCGGTGTCGCCATGGCTCGGATAATATACGGAAGGAGCTGAGACGCATGTTCGTGTCGATAATGGCGCTGGTGACCGGAGCGGTCTTCGGTGTCCTGATGCAGCGGTCGGAGGTGCTCAGATACGACCGGCAGCTGGGGGCTCTCCTGCTGGAGGACATGACCATCGTCAAATTTATGCTGTCCGCCATAGTGGTGGGGTCCGTCTGTATATACGCTCTTCTCGGCATGGGGCTGGTGTCCCTGTCGATAAAATCAACCGTACTGGGGACAAACCTAGTCGGCGGGGTAGTGTTCGGCATAGGCTGGGCTTTTCTTGGTTACTGTCCCGGCACGGCGGTAGGAGCTCTCGGCGAGGGGAAAGTCGACGCGTTGGTCGGTATGATAGGCATGGTCTTCGGAGCGGTTCTTTTCGCCGAGCTCTATCCTTTCACCAAGTTGTCCCTCTTTTCCTGGGGAAACATAGGCAAGGTAACGATGCCGGGATTCACAGGTACCGGCCCGTGGATATGGATAATCGGGCTTGCGGCTGTGGCGGCAGGTCTGTTTTTCCTGTTCGAGAGGAACGACCTGTGACGATGACGTTTCGGCGAATCGTCGCGGCGTTGGGGGCCTTGGCCTTGCTGGCGTCCTCTCCTGTCTTTGCCATGACCCTGGAGGAGAAGGCGGGGCAGGTTCTGGCCCTTTCCTTTTCGGGAACCTCCCTCGACGGGGAGACCAGATCACGATTGGAGGAGATTAAGCCCGGAGGTCTCATTCTGTATGGGAAAAACGTCGAATCCCTTTCGCAGGTCAGATCTCTCCTGTCCTGCATCAGGGAGACTATCCGCTTGGACGTTCCCTTGATGGTCGCAGTGGATCAGGAAGGAGGAACGGTCGCCAGGATAAGGGGACACGGTGCGGACTTCCCGGGGAACATGGCTCTCGGGGCTACCGGCGATCACGATCTGGCGGAAAGACAGGGTTTTATCATGGGGCGGCAGCTCAAGAGCCTGGGGATCGACCTGGACTACGCTCCCGTCGTGGATGTAAACAGCAACCCCTCTAACCCCATAATAGGGTTACGTTCCTTCGGCGACGATGTCGCCGTGGTCTCCTCAATGGGAGCCTCTATGATAAAGGGTTTCTCGAGGGCCCAAATGGGATGCAGCGCCAAGCATTTCCCCGGGCACGGAGACGTCGATATCGACTCCCATCTGGGGCTTCCGGTTCTGGATCGTTCGCTCGACTCGATGAGGGCTCTCGAGCTTCCACCTTTTCGAAACGCCGTCGAGGCCGGAATTCCTGCCGTCATGACCGCCCACATAGTGGTTCCCTCCCTGACCGGAGAGCTTCCGGCGACACTGTCTTTCGAGGCGATATCGCTTCTTCGAGAAGAGTTGGGCTTTGAGGGAGTGGTGCTGTCTGATTCCATGGGAATGAGGGCTATCTCCAACGGATGGGGAGTTCCCGATGCTGTGGTGATGGCTCTGAGGGCCGGTGTGGATTTCGTCCTTCTGGGGGCGGATCCCGCCTTCCCTCCCGAAGGGCATAGGGAGGTTCGAGACAGGATCGTAGAGGCGGTCCATTCCGGCGAGCTGGATAAGGCCAGATTGGACGATGCGGTGGAGAGGATCCTGCGCTGGAAAGACGATATGGGGCTATCCTCCGGGGAGGATCGTCCCGATTGGGTGGACGGCTCCGCCCTGGCGGAGGAGATAGCCTCCAGGAGCGTGACTCTTATCAGGTCGGATGGCCCCCCTCCCCTGAGGAAGGGAGACCATGTCACGTTGATATGGCCGGAGAAGAAGGCCGTTGCGGCGGAGATCCTTCTGAAACGGCTGTCCGACCTGGGTGTGTCCGGTCGGATCGTTAAGTTTGGAGGTCGGATACTTCCAGAAGTCGAGGCGGATGAGATAAGGGGCCCAGTGTTGATGGGCTGTTACGACCTCGTCAGGGACGAAGCTTCCGCTTCGTTTCTGAGGGAGATCCTCGAGGAGAGGCCCGACTGCGTTTCCCTTTCGATGAAGACTCCCTACGACCTCACGGTGTTGCCCGAGGCAAAGACGGCCCTGGCCTGTTACGGAGATACCCCACCTACGTTGAAGGCTCTGGCCGCTATACTTTTAGGGGAGATCCGTCCTTCCGGACGGTTGCCGGTGGAGTTGCCCGGCCTCTATCCCAGAGGATGGGGCGCCTCCTGGTCGTCCAGATAGGGAGCGACCTTTTCGAGAAAGGTGGAGACGAGCCCCGGATCCAGCTGGGTTCCGGCGCTCCTCTCCATCTCGAGGCTTGCCTCCTCGGGGGTGAGCCTTTTTCTGTAGGGTCTGTCGTCGGTTATCGAGTCGTAAACGTCGCAGACCGAGATTATCCTGGCCAAAAGGGGGATGTTGGCTCCTCTCAGTCCCTCGGGGTATCCCTTGCCGTCCCACCTCTCGTGGTGATATCTTATGGGCTCCGCCATGTCGGAGAGGGTCTTCGACTTGGTTACGGCGGAGGCTCCCGCCTCGGAGTGTCTCTTCACTATAGAGTATTCCTCCTCCGAGAGAGGTCCCGGTTTCATTATTATCTCTCTGGGGATTGCGAGTTTGCCGATGTCGTGTAGCAGTCCGGCCCAGTAAAGCCTGGTGATCTCCTCCTTGGAAAGGCCTATGGCCTCGGCGGTCCTTCTGCACAGGTTCGCCACGGATTTCGAGTGGTCCCTCGTGCAGGAGTCGTAGTCGTCCATAAATTCGGCCAAAACCATGATGACCTGTTCCAGAAGGTCTTGGTTGGCCTTGTACACCCTCCTCATGGAAAAGAACATTCCGGCTATGTGTCCCAAGGACTCAAGTGTCTGAGCTGTCGACTCGGGGAACTTCGCGTCGGTCTTTCCACATATGTCCAGGGTCAGGTGTCCCACCACCTCTCCGTCGCAACGGATGGTATAACGGCAGGAGCTCGTCGCCGGTAGGGTCAATCGCCTCATCTCGTCGGCTATCTCCTTGGGAATTCCGATAAGTCTGTCCGAGGGACGGTTCACCACGATAGGCCTGTCCTCCGTCGACACGTAGCGGCTCTGCAGTTTGAGCCTGTTGAGACCTTCCAGGTCGTGCCCCACCGCGTCGACGAACCTCCAACGGTCGTTCTCTATCACCGATATGCAGCCGGCGTTTGCCTCCGGTATCAGAGACATGGCGCTTCTGAAAAGATGGGACAGAAAGGACTCGTCGTCCTTCAGGGCGCTTTCGGTCAGCTCCGTCCCTAGAGATATGATCCTGTCCAGGGTCTCGCTCAGGGCTCTCTGGGAGGAGTAGAGTTCGTCTATCTTCCCTCTCGTGTAATTTTGGTCGCTTATGGACTTGGATACCTCCCGAGACATATGATCGAAGCTGTCCGACAGACTTTCGATCTCATCTATATCGGTGTTCACCGGTTCCGTCTGTTCCTGTTTTTTCGTGGCAGCGAAGTTGTCGATCCTTTTCGTCATGGCGACGATGGCTCTCGATATACCGTCCGAGGCCCTGCCAGCCGCTGAGAAAGCCGCCCATACTATGAGAGCCATAGACGCTATTATCGAGAAGATCATGATTCCGACCAGTGCGAATATCGGTCTGAAGTTCAGAAGGATGGACAGCACCAGGTTGGGGCTCAAGGATTTTTCGGAGCTTCCCCTGTCGTCCACCAAGAGCCTTTGAACCACGGCCTTTTGGCCCCATGCCGTCTTCGTGCCGGTCCCCTGTATAAGGGAAGGGTCGTCTGGGTCGATCAGGTGGACCTCCTCCACCGAGGGCAGAATGGTTAATCCCCGGACGATGCTTCTCAGATCTGAGACTCCCCCTATGGCCGCCTCCTCCGTCTCTATGATCAGATATATACCGTCCCCCATAGAGGTGGCTATCGTGAGGTGCAGCGGGTCCATCAGGGTCTCGCCTTTGTCCAGAAGACGCAGCCTGGACGAGAATCGAGATGACATGCGAGGGGACGAGTTGCCCTTTTCTGTAGAGGCTACGGTGTTTTCTTTGTGCAGAATCCAGGCCTTTATATCGGCTCCGTAGGGGAACAGATATGGGTCTTCCGAGATCTTCTCCCTCAGGATGTCCCTCAGTCGTAGATCGCCGTAGTCCCCGGAGTCCAGTTCGTCCGAGACGGAACGGATCAAGGCCGAAAGGTGCATGCCCCAATGGGCTTCGATGAAGGCGTATGTCTGGTAGGCCAGGTCGGAGTAACCTGAGATCGACTGGGAGATGAGATTTTCCCTCTCCTTCATCAGGTGCCCCGTCAGTCTGGAAAACATAAAGACGGCGAGAACCGCCAATATCGCAATCGCCGGGACGCATCCTCTGAGAGCTTTTTTTCGGATTTCTTTTCTCATAGACGCCATATCTAGACACCTCCCTACATCCCGATAATACCACCTCCTCTCGCCGTTTTTGGAAAATTTCTTCTTAGCCCGGAGGTGGTAAGGTTCGAAATGGTAAAATAAAGCGTATAGTGGTAAGCTGTACGGGACGTTTTAGACAATCATCTGTAGCAGAGGACGGAAGGAGGAGAGTTCTCGTTGAAAAAGGACAAAAACGACGGTCTTGACGGGAAGAAGGGAACTCAGCAAGAAGGGGCACAGGAAAAGAAAGCTTCTAAGGGCATGTCCAGCGACTCTTTTCAGGAGTCCGTTTGGGAGGAGCAGGATAGCGTCCCCACCTCGCAGGAGAGCGGCGAGGAGGTCTCCCAGGGGGAGGAGTCTCCGCTTGCCTCCATCACTAACTGGTTCAGCGGCCTCAAATGGCTGAATGGCGGTGACGATGGCGAAGGGAAGGGATGTTGCTCCGGCAACTCCAAGGACGACGGAACTGGAGAGAATGGTATGCCTGATTTCAAAAAACATTGGAAAAAATACGCTGTAGTAGGTCTTGTCCTTTTGATTCTTTTCAACGTGGTCTGGACGTTGATGGATAGCCGTATAGGCTCGGTGTCCGGCGATATCTCAAAGCAGTCTGCCGAGATAGAGGCCCTCAAGAAGGACGTGGAGGCCATGAAGTCCTCCATGACCGACAAGATCGCCGCGATGGACGAGGCCCTCAAGGGCGCCGGATCGGCTATAGAGGGAATCCAGGGAGTCGTCTCCGGCTTCGAAAATGATATGGCCCAGCTGGAGGGCAAGGTCAGCGACGACCGTTTCCTTCTGGCCAGACACGAGGAATATCTGCGTAAATCCATCGCGGACAAGAAGAGCGAGATTCGCAAGTACGCCAGGGATCTCAGGGTGTACGAGGCTCTCCTTACCGAGGGCGGTTCCGTGGCTTTGCCCAAGATCCCCGTCGTGACTGCGGCGGTCTCTCAGGGCGACGCCGAGCCGGTCGGTCCGGTCAAGAGCACTCTCCAGCTTACCCAGGACAGTCTCTCCATCACCAGGGACACCTTGGCCATAACCAGGGACTCCCTCGAGAAGGCCCGAGTCGACCTTGTGAAGAAGGAAAAGGACAACGCCGCCCTTACCTCCGATCTCAGGATGGCTAGAAAAGAGCTGCTCGAGATGGAGGCCAAACTCGCCGAGATGGAGAGAAAGTACAAGGATCAGTCTCTCGACCTGTCTCAGACGAAAGCCGACCTTGCGGTAAGCCAGAAGGCGGCCTCTGACCTTAAGCTAGAGATCTCCAAGACCCAGGGTTCTCTGAGGGAGGAGATCGAGAAGACCAAGAAGGTCCTCACGGAGAAGACCGCCGAGCTCGATCGTTTCCGCGCTTCCCTGGCCGAGAAAGAGCAGCAGGTCAAGGACCTGGAGGCCAAGGTCGCCGGACTTGAGAAGTCTCTCGAGGAAAAAGACGGTGTTATCTCATCTGTCAAGGAAGAGCTGACCAAGGTAAAGAACCAGGCGGTGATCAAGGCCAAGGAGCTTTCCGAGAAGTCCGGTCTTCTGGAGGGCGCCAGAAAGACCCTTGAGGAGATGAAGGGCGCTTCCGCCAAGATGAAGGAGCAGCTCGAAAAGGCGGTCGCCGAGAAGGACAAGCTTATCGCCGATTCCAAGGCCAAGATAGACGCCTTCGCAGGAAAGCTCAAGAACGCCGACGAGCTCTCCGTAAAGGCCGGTGACGAGATCGAGGCTCTCAAGCAGGCCGTGGAGGCCAAGCAGGCAGAGCTCGTGGAGGCGGTGCACAGCATCAAGGCCCACGAGGAGAGGCAGAAGGCTCTCGAGCAGAAGCTCGTGGTCATGGAGAAAGAGGTTGCCCAGGCCCGTGCCGAGCTGGAAGAGGTGAAGTCCGAAGCTGTCTCCTCCGACGTGGAGAAGCCCGCCGTCGAAGAGGCTGTATCCTCGGAGGACAAGACGACCGAAGAGGCCAAGACGGAGTAATCGGTTTTTTTCCCGAAAGACAGACCATCGTGAAGGTGGGCCCTTGTGGCCCACCTTCGTTTTTTATCGGAAGACCTTGGTATTCTTTATAATGGTTGACATCCCATACGACGGGAATGTATCATAAAAACAGGGTGTTTCACCCTGTGAGATCAACTTCAAGGAGGGGTTTCATGATGAGAAAGGGAATCATTGCAGCGGTGCTGGCCGTCTTTGCGTTGTCCGCCGCCGTAGCGGGAACGGCTCAGGCCGTCGAGTTCGTGACGATCGTCACCGGTTCCACCGGCGGCACCTACTATCCGGTAGGGACCATAATCGCCAACAGCATGAACAAGGAGATGATGTCCAAGGGAGTCAAGGCCTCGGCTCAGAGTTCCGGCGGTACCATCGAGAACCTCAAGATGCTCAAGAACGACGAGGCGGAGATGGCGATAGCCATGTCCAACCTCACCGGCTTCGCCTACAAGGGCGTAGGTACCTACGAGGGAAAACAGATCCCGTCCCTTCGCTACGTTATGGGGCTCTGGCCCGACGTCACCCAGATCGTTGTCCGCAAAGAGGCGGGGATCGAGACCTGGGGAGACCTCAAGGGCAAGAGGATGGCGGTAGGACCTCCCGCCTCCGGGACCGAGTTCACCAGTAAACTGGTGTTGAGAGCCGTGGCGGGATTGACCTTCGAGGACATCCAGCCCGAGTACATCGGCTACAGTGAGGCCGCTCAGGCTCTTCAGAACGGCAGACTCGACGCTTTCAACGCCGAGACGGGATATCCCGTTTCCGCCGTGTCCGAGCTCTACGCCGGACGGGTTCCAGTGGGGATGCTGGAGTTCTCCGACGACGAGCTTGACGAGCTTCAACTGGAGGCCCCCTATTACGCCAGGGTGGTCATCCCCGCCGACGTGTATCCCAAGCAGACCAAGCCTCTGAACCTGGTCGGAGTCAAGTCCGCCCTTATAGTCAGCGAAAAGGTCAGCGACGAGATCGTCTACGAGACCCTTAAGGTCATCTACAACGATCGCGAGGCTATGAAGCAGGCTCACGCCGCCTTCACCAAGGTCGACTACGACCACCCCATGGCTGGACTCTACGGCGCTCCTCTTCATCCCGGTGCCGTCAAGTTCTTCAAGGAACAGGGCTTCGAGATTCCCGGATCCCTTCTTCCGCCCGAGGCGAAATAGGTCCCACGTAGACAACACCGTGCGGTGCCGGCTCACGCCAGCACCGCATTTTTGGATTTTGGAGGGAGTGGTTTAGTTGAATATTCTGAGTGTCTTCAAGCCCGGGGAGCATATCCCCAACAGGGATTTCTCCGGTCATGTCAGGACCTTCGCCGTCGCACTGGCGGTTTTCACGTCTCTTATACACTGCTGGATGAACAGCGTAGGTCTGATGATAACCATAAAGATGAACGCCATCCACCTCGCCACTATGATGGCATTGGTGTTCCTCTATTTCCCCGGAACAGCCAGGTCCAGACGAGATCAGCCTACCGCCCTTGACTGGCTGTTTACCGGGCTCGCTTTGCTGGGCGGTCTTTACGTGGTCATGTGTTATGACCGTCTTTTGGCCACCAAGCTGGAGGTCACCCAGCTGGACCTCATAATTTCGGTCATGACCATGTGTCTTCTGGTAGAGGCGTCTCGCCGGGCGGTCGGCTTGCCTCTGACGGTGTTGTGCGTTTTCTTCCTGGTCTACACCAAATTCGGTCCGTATTTCCCTGGTCTTTTCGCCCACAGAGGTTTCGACTGGAGCAGGATAATAACCCGTATGGCTCTCACCGACCAGGGGATATACGGCGTCACCCTCATGGTCTCGTCGTCCTACGTGTTCATGTTCATACTGTTCGGATCCTTTCTGGCGGCCACCAAGACCAGCGAGTTCTTCAACGACTTCGCCCTGGCCCTGGCGGGGCGCTACAGGGGCGGTCCTGCCAAGGTCGCGGTCATAGCGTCAGCACTTATGGGCAGTATCTCCGGCAGTTCTCAGGCGAACGTTGCTACTACTGGAGCCTTCACCATACCTCTAATGAAGAAGGTAGGATATAAGCCCTTCTTCGCCGGAGCGGTGGAGGCTGCCGCCAGTACCGGAGGAATTTTAATGCCTCCGATCATGGGTGCCTCCGCCTTCATAATGAGCACCTTCCTGGGGATTCCCTACGTCAAGATAATGTTGGCCGGCGTCTTCCCCGCTTTGCTCTACTACGGCGCCATCTTGACCATGGTCGATCTCAGGGCCAAGAGCAACGGCCTGGAGGGGTTGCCCAAGGAGGAAATCCCCTCCATGAAGACCACTATGTTGGACAAGGGGCACATGACCATACCTCTCGTCCTGATAGTCTATTTCCTGGTCGCCGGTTACACCCCGCTGTTCTCCGCTTTTCTGGGGTTGATCGCTATAATAGTCCTTTCTTCCTGCCGTAAATCCACCCGAATGGGTGTCAAGGATTTTATAGGGGCACTGGACGGAGGGGCCAGAAGCGCCGCTCCTGTCGGAATAGCCTGCGGGATAGTAGGTTTCATAGTCGGAGCCGTCGGCATGACCGGCGTGGGACAGGTCATAGCTATGAACATAATAATGTTCGCCGGAGGCAAGCTCTGGGCGGCCTTGATACTGTGCATGTTAGCGGCCATCGTCCTGGGCATGGGGCTTCCCGCCTCTGCCTGTTATATCATAACCGCCACAATCGCGGCTCCGGCCCTGCAGCAGATGGGGGTTCCCGCTCTGGCGGCTCACTTCTTTGCCTTCTACTACGGGACGATGTCGGCTGTTGTTCCTCCTGTGGCTCTCACCAGCTATACCGCCGCCGGACTGGCCAAGGCGGCTCCTACGAAGGTGGCGGTGGTCGGTTTCGGTCTGGCGATGTCGGGGTTGCTTCTGCCCTTCCTGTTCGTCTACAACCCGGTGCTGCTCTTCGTCGACTTCACCTGGGGCAGGTTCCTTCCGACCATCCTCTGTGCCGTGGTGGGAGTCTTCTCTCTCTCCGCCGGGCTAATAGGGATGTTGAGGGCCCACATGCCCCTGTGGGAGAGGGTTCTTTTCGCCGCCAACGGTATAGCTTTGGTCAACCCTCTTAAGACGGTTCGTCTGATGAGTCTCGCCTTTTTCGCTTTCCTCTTCCTCCAGCATTGGATGAGAAATAGGGCGTTGAGAAAAGAGACGGCCTAACAGTGACAAGAGGGAGCAGAGCCTAGGCTCTGCTCCCTCCGTCGTTCCAAGTCTTTGTTCGGTTATTCCTCTATGCAGATTTGCCCCTTCGTCATGTCCTTCGCCGTAAGCGCCGTCAAGAAAACTACCAGAAGTACCAACCCAAAAAAAAGAGCCAAACCGAAGGTCTTCAACGCCGGATTTCCTGTCTTGTGAAAGAGTAGCACGGTGGCCAGATCCAGGGCCGCCAAGGGAAATGAGTAGGCCCACCAAGATAGGTAAAAGCGGATTTTCCGAAAGAGCTGCCATTGTGCGCAGACGACTAGAAACAGAAATAGAGCCAACGAGTAGAGTCCCATGGCGAAAAGATCGATCTCCCCTGTGAGTTTTACGTAAGAGATAAATCCGATCGCCGGAGGTGCCATTAATATGGAAAAAGTTGGCACCAACTTGTCCTGGATTGGTTCGTGAAAGATCAATCGATTCAGCAGTACGGCGAAGAGCAGCACCCAGAAAAAAAGCCCGACACAGAGGAAAAACCAATTCACGAAGACCGGAGCGTGTGCGGCGCCCGCCACAGGAACGACCAGATTTCCCAGGATCGGTATGAACCAGGACGGGTTGGCGTGATGTATCTTGAAATGGCTGTGTTGAAGCCAGATCGTCAACGTGTAGAGCGTCAATACAAGGTGTGCTACAGTGCCGATCGTCCAGAAATAACGTGAAAGTATCGGCATAGGCTCCATGGTAGCTATGGCAAGAAGCAGAAGACTCACCGAAAAAGTAGGCAGAAAGTGCATCCTGACCGGATGGTTTAGGTCCGCTCGGAAGGCCGAGAAATTGATCGCTATCTTGCTTGAGTAAGCTATAGCGATGATAGAGAAAACGACTAAAGCCACGTCAAGCAGGATCTTAGCCACGACAAGAGGTAGCCCCAGTATGGGGCCGACCTTCTGAAGTGCGATGAGACAGCCAGTCAGTCCCATGGAAACGGCAAAGAACGAGACTGGGAAGTTGCGGATTCGTGCTTTAAGAATACTATTCACTTGCTGTCTTCTCCCTGTATTCCTCGTTTTGATAGGCCAATACATGTTGGAGGCGTTCGAGGGTCTTTTCCGCCACCAGTTTCTGCCTCTTATAGTGTTTGATATGTCGTTCCAAGCTGGCCAAGCTTTCCAGGGTGTTCCCCTTCAGGTCGGCACAGGACTGTGCGTGCTGTATCGCCTCCTGTAGGTTTGCTTCTACCTCTCCGTCGGTCAGCTCGCTGTCATGGCGAATGCTTTCGGTGGGGCATACTTCATGACAGCTTCCGCAACGGATGCAGTTTTCCATATCTAGAACTGCCAGGTTTTCAGCTATAGAGATGGCTTCCGCGGGACAGTTATCTACACAGAGACCGCATCCGGTGCAGCGGTTTCGATCGATCCATGGCATTTTTATCATCCTTTCCGTTGAATGCACGGCTCAGGTTATACCCCCCGAGGGCATTTGTCAATCTTCCTAAACTATCTATGGGATATGTCGTAGCTTCTCGGAATTCGCGGAAAGGTCTTGAGATAATGAGCTGAAGGAGTTATAATAATCCGACGAATGGGGGTGGCGACCTGGGGTGCGATTATCCGGTATGCGTGATAGGCAACGCTAGGAGCGCCAGCGATAACCCGATTACCCATACTTACTCTCATTTCTTCATCACCTTCATCGCCGATCTCGATACGGGGGAGATACTCGACATGGAGGCCTCCTTTACCCTGTCCTTGACCAACAGGTTTTTGAGAGACCTGTTCCTAGGCAGATCTCTGGCGGCCGTGGACGAGGGGCTTCTCGAGGCGGTGAGGAAAAGATATCTGGGGTCATCTCAGAAGGCCATAGCCGTGGCCTACAGGGATGCGGTGAAGAAATTCGTAGCCGCGTTCAGGTAAAGCGAAAGACAACTAAATAGCTGCTTTGCCTGTCGGCCTGATCGGTGTTCCCGGTCAGCGAGGAAGGCGAAATCCAGCGGACATAGACCTCTAGCGAGGTCCGTGTCCGCTTTTTGTTTTAAACGAGATCGGAGGAGATGATCAGGTGAGGATAACCGGAGTTAAAACAGGGACCATATCGGTCCCCCTCAAAAAACCTTTTAAGACGGCGGTAAGGTCCGTCGATGCGGTCAGAGACGTCATAGTAGCGGTAGAGACCGATTCGGGTGTCGTCGGTTACGGCGAGGCCCCCCCGACGGGAGCCATAACGGGCGACACGACAGGAGCCATCCTTGGAGCCATCGACGACCATATAAGGCCGACTTTGCTGGGGCGCGACGGAGAGGACCTTGAGGGGAACTTAAAGGTTCTTCAGAGCTGCATGGTAGGCAACACCAGCGCCAAGGCAGCCCTCGACATTGCCCTTCACGATCTTTGGGCCCAGTCGATCGGTTCCCCTCTCTACAGGCTTTTCGGAGGTAGTAGAGAATCGATCGAGACCGACGTCACGGTTAGCGTAAACGAGCCGGACGAGATGGCCCAGGATGCCTTGAACGCCGTGGAGAGCGGCTACAAGGTGATCAAGATAAAGGTCGGGAAGGAGTCTTCCAAGGACTTCGACCGCCTCAAGGCAATAAGAGAGGCAATCGGACAGGACGTTGAAATAAGGATAGACGCCAACCAGGGTTGGACCCCGACCGAGGCGGTGAATATTCTCGATCGGATGGAGAAAGCCGGTTTCGGTCTGGAACTGGTGGAACAGCCGGTTAAAGCCAAAGACCTGGACGGGATGGCCTACGTCACTGCCCATACGTCCATCCCCGTCGTGGCCGACGAGAGCATATGGAGCGCCTCGGACGCCCTGGAGATCTTCCGTCGCAAGGCGGCGGACATGGTCAACATAAAGCTTATGAAGTGCGGTGGAATAGCCGAGGCCAGGCGGATAGTGGCTGTATCGGAGATATTCGGGGCCCAGGTCATGCTGGGAAGCATGCTGGAGGGGAAAATATGCGCCTCCGCGGCGGTGCATCTGGCGGCGGCTTATGGGGCGATAACGAGGATAGACATAGACGGTCCTCTGCTCTGTGCCTCCGATCCCATAGTGGGTGGGGCGGACTTCAAGGGACCGGATATCAGGGTGTCCGACGCTCCCGGTCTGGGAGTGATGTCCTTCGACGAAATAAAGTGGCATTGATACGGGCCTAGGCCCTATTTTAATCTAAGAGGAGGGAATTACGTGATCACCAACGGTTTTTCTTATCTGGCTTTTATCCTGTTTTTTGCGGGGCTAGTGGTTTTGGCGGAGCGGCATTCGAAGGGGAAATTTTTCGAGTACGTTCCTGCGGTCGTCCTTATCTATTTCGTGTGTATGCTTTTCTCCACCTTCGGTTTTTGGAGCAAGACGGACAGCGTCAACGCGGTTTACAAGGGAGTAAAGGGCAATCTGCTTCCTGCGATGATCTTCCTCATGCTCCTTCGTTGCGATTTGAGGAAGATCATGAAACTGGGGCCGAAGATGTTGCTAGGCTTTTTCGCCGCCTCCACAAGCATAGCTTTCGGTTTCGTCGTCATGTATCTGCTTTTCAAGAGCAACCTGCCCGCCGATAGCTGGAGAGCCTTTGCCGCCCTCTGCGGAAGCTGGATGGGTGGTACCGGCAACATGGTGGCCATCCAGGGAGCCTTGAGCATAGCCGACGCCGATATGGGCTACACGCTTCTTATCGACTCCATCGACTACTCGATCTGGGTCATGGTCCTTCTGGGCATGGTCCCCTACGCTATGAAGTTCAACAAGTGGACCAAATCTGACACTAGCGCCATCGATCAGGTGGGAGCCGAGCTCTCCAAGCATCACGAAAGTCTGCGCAAGGAGACCACCTTCAGCGACATGATCTTTCTCCTCGGCGCCGCTTTGGCCGTATCCGCCGTCTGTCACTGGGCTTCCGGTTTCCTTCCGAAATCGGCCTTCATGTCCGGTACCACCTGGACGGTGCTTCTGGCTACGGTGATAGGCGTGCTCTGCGCCATGACCCCCATGTACGGTCTTCCCGGTGCTTCTCAGATGGCCAACACCATGCTTTACATGATCGTCGGTCTCATCGCATCCAGGGCCAACTTTGCCGAGCTCACCGAGGCCCCCATGTATATACTCGCCGGATTCGTCATACTCGGCATTCATGCCATAACCTTGGCGATAATAGCCAAGCTCTTCAAGCTCGACCTGTTCACCTGCGGTGTGGCGAGTCTGGCCAACATCGGAGGGGTGGCCTCCGCTCCGATATTGGCCGCTGCCTACAGCGACGCCCTTGTCCCGATCGGAGTCCTCATGGCCATGATGGGCTACGTGGTAGGAACAGGCGGTGGACTTATTGTAGGAAAGATTTTGTCCATACTGTAGAAAACAACGACATCTCGATCTATAAAAGTCCCCGGTCGTCTCCTTTTGGAGAGGACCGGGGACTTTTTATATCGTAGGATCGGCGGATCATAATAATCTAAAGAATTTTCTTTGTTTATTTTTTGCCTTGGAATTCTTTCTTTTGAGGGTATACTTATAAGGCGAAATTTTTAAAATTCATTGGGGGGGATGGCTTATGACCGTTCGAGGACGTCTCTACACTCTCGCGGTTGGAGTGCTCTTGGCAGTGGTCGTGATGGGGGGGCTGTCTTTTTGGGGAGCCAGGCGGATATTGATGGATCAGCTTATAGAATCGGGGAGGAAAGAATCCACCTTCGGTCGGATCTCCATAGAGAACTGGATGCAGAGTCGAGGTCAGATGGTGAGGAACATCGCCTCCAACGTGGCCTATCTGTGGGAGGACTACGGGACCACCGAGGGGATCCTCATAGGCTACATGGAGACCTTGACGGAGAACAACCTGGAGGACGGTTATCTGGATATATACGTCGGTTTTCCCAATAGCCGTTTTTCCGACGGCACCGGCTGGATGCCTCCTTCCGGCTTCGATCCTACCGAAGAACCCTGGTATAGGAGAGCAGTCGAGACGGGGGGAACGATCTTTACCTCTCCGTTCGAGGACGTTAAGTCGGGAAAGAGGGTCATCACCGTGGCCTGTCCGGCGTACGACTCGGAGGGGGATCTGGTCGGAGTGGTAGGCGCCGATGTGGACGTCTCCGCTTTGGTCTCCATGGTGCTAGGGCAGAAGATAGGCAGCGCCGGAACCGGATATCTGGTGGATGGGGACGGAGTTCCCCTGGTTCACCCGGACGGAGAAGATGCGGACGAGGTCAATATGTTCGAGAGTCTTTCCTCCTCTCGGTCCGACGATGGAGGGGTCGCCTTTTTGAAAGACGGCGACGACAGGCTGATAGCCTTCCATATGCCTTTGTCCACCGGATGGCGTCTGATCTTCACCGTCTCGGAAGAAGTCCTGCTTAGGCCTCTTGGTGCCATGGCCCTGAGATCGGTGATGGTGGGGCTTCTGCTTATCACCATTCTTCTCGTCTTCGTTTTCCTGATGAATCGGGGGATACTCGGTCCGATGGAGAGGCTTAGAGACGTCTCGGTAAGGGCCGGCGAGGGAGATCTAACGGTAAGGGCTCACAGAGATGGAGCAGACGAGATCTCTCAGGTCTCGAACGCCATAGACGACATGATCTCCGGTCTAAGGGAGTTTTTCTCCAAGCTCAAGGAATACGGAGTTCGTCTGGACGATGGATCGGCTTCCCTCGGAGATACGGCGGGGAAAAACGAGGAGATCTCCAGGACTCTCGGTGAGAAGTCCGCCAGGATGACCGAGGAGGCAGGGGAAAGCGCCAGGGCCATAGAGGGCGTCAACGCCGGCATGGAGGAGATAGTCTCGGGAATCCAGGAAACAGCCAGGGCGTCCCAGGAGGTGTCGGAGAAGGCATCGGGGCTCAAGGAGGAGGCTCTCTCGGCTGAACGGGCCATATCCTCCGCCGCCGACAGGATAGGGGAGATGGCGTCGTCCTTCGAGGGCATCTCCGCCTCCGTGTCCGATCTCAGAGGTACGGCGGAGAAGATCGGCGATATAGTCGGCAGGATCTCGGGGATAGCGGATCAGACCAACCTGCTGGCCCTTAACGCGGCCATAGAGGCCGCCAGAGCCGGAGATGCAGGAAGGGGATTCGCCGTCGTGGCGGAAGAGGTTAGAAAGCTCGCGGAGGAAAGCAACCTTGCCGCGTCGGAGATCGGCGATTTGGCATCGGAGATGAAGGAGAAAACGGTCAACGCAGTGGAGGAGGCAGAGGGAGGCAAAGAGGTGGCAGGAGGCGGCATAGAAGAGAGCGATAAGATGAGGCGGAATATAACCTCGGTGCTCTCCGCCGTCGAGGAAATATCCGCCCAGATCCGTAACGTCGCAGCCACCACCGAGGAGCAGTCGGCCGGAACCAGGGAGATAGCCCTCTCGGTTGACAAGCTTACCGTCGGGATCTCCCGAAACAGAGAGGACGCCGCCTCGGTGGAGGAGGACATCAAGGTCCTCGCCGGTGGAGTCGAAAAGTTGGTAGATCTCTCCGAAGTTCTGGGAGAGCTCTCCCAGGCTATGAGGTCGGAGCTCGGCAAATACAGCATAGAGGCCCGGGATAAAAAAGCCCTGGCTCGGACGGAGTAATAACTTTTTTGCATCGATCGGCATGAGAATACGGCATTAGATGTGATGGCTTGCAGGGGATATACTGAAATTAGGAAGACAGACAATTCCCGGAAGGAGCTGGAGCATTTTGATTTCCCTGGTGGATAGGCCGGTATATCTTTTCAACGGCGATGTGCTTTGCGAGAGGTCGGAAAAGGTCGGGAAGGCAGAGATGGAGGGCCTCATGTCGAAGGCGGGGCTGACGCCTGATGCGAAAGCTCTGCCTACCGTGCCGGGAGTCGGGACCATGTCTTACGGCATCATCGATTCTCACGACACTAGCGGTGGAAAGGGCGGTCTGCGGCTTCGCTTCGACAAGCTGACCTCTCACGACATCACCTACGTGGGGGTGGTTCAGACCGCCATAGCCTGCGGACTGACCGAGTTTCCCGTTCCCTACGTTCTTACCAACTGCCACAACAGCCTGTGCGCCGTGGGGGGGACCATCAACGAGGACGATCACGTTTTCGGCCTCTCCGCTTGCAGAAAGTTCGGAGGCGAGTACGTCCCGGCCCACGTGGCGGTGATCCATCAGTACATGAGGGAGATGATGGCCGAGAGCGGGGCCATGATCCTAGGGACCGACAGCCACACCCGTTACGGAGCCCTCGGGACTCTAGCCGTAGGCGAAGGCGGGCCGGAGCTTGTCAAGCAGCTTTTAGGTCGGACCTACGACATGGCCCGGCCAGGCGTGGTGTGTATATATCTGAAAGGCGCTCCCAGGCCGGGAGTGGGACCTCAGGACGTCGCCCTTGCCATCATAGGAGCGGTCTTCGAGAACGGCTTCGTAAAGAACAAGGCCATGGAGTTCGTCGGGCCCGGCATCGGTTCTCTGAGCGTCGATTTTAGGCTGGGTATCGACGTCATGACCACCGAGACCGCCTGTTGGAGCTCCATCTGGCGTACCGACGAGGCCATAAAGGAGTTCTACTGCCTCCATGGTCGTCCCGAAGCCTATAAAAGGATCGATCCGGACGACGTGGCCCTCTACGACGGAGCCGTGGTGGTGGATCTGGACAAGGTGGAACCGATGATAGCCCTGCCTTATCACCCGAGCAACGCCGTCACCATAAGAGAGTTCGTCGAGAACCCCGTGGATATGATAGAGGCCGTCGAGACGGAGACCGCCAGGGTGATGGAGAACAGCTCGCTGAGGTTGGGGCTCGTGGATAAGCTTGTGGACGGTCGTTTCACCGTGGATCAGGGGATCATCGCGGGGTGCTCCGGAGGAACCTTCGAGAACGTCGTCGCCGCCTCTCAGATACTGGACGGGGCCGACACCGGGGCCGGTAAGTTCTCTCTGAGCGTCTACCCGGCCAGCCAGCCGGTAAACATGGAGCTGGTGGCGAACGGTTCCATCGGAAAGCTCATGGCCGCCGGTGCCATAGTGAAGACAGCCTTTTGCGGACCCTGTTTCGGAGCGGGAGATACGCCATGTCACAGAGGCTTCAGCGTTCGTCACACGACCAGAAACTTCCCTAACCGTGAGGGATCCAAACCCGGAGATGGGCAGCTCTCCGCCGTCGCCCTGATGGATGCCCGATCCATAGCCGCCACGGCGGCAAACGGCGGAGTCCTGACCCCCGGAACGGCGTTTGCCGACAGGTTGACTCCAGTTCCCTATCGTTTCGACGGCGAGGTCTACGACAAAAGGGTATATCGCGGCGTGGGCAGGCCCCACCCCGAGGAAGAATTGGTCTACGGTCCCAACATCAAACCCTGGCCGGAGATATCGCCTCTTCCAGAGGATCAGCTGCTTTTGATGGCTGCCGTTATAGACGATCCCGTCACGACAACCGACGAGCTGATACCGTCCGGCGAGACGTCGTCGCTTCGTTCCAACCCGATGAAGCTGGCCGAGTTCACCCTATCCAGAAAGGAGCCCCGTTTCGTAGGCCGGGCCAAGGTGGCTCAGGCCCTGGAGGATTGCCGCAAAAAGTCTGTCTCTGACGGAACTTCCCTGTCCGACGATCTTGCCGAGATACTATCTCTGGTGGGAGAGCATGTCGATGTCGGAAGGATCGGTATCGGGTCGGCGGTTTTCGCGGTTAAGCCCGGCGACGGTTCCGCCAGGGAACAGGCGGCTTCGTCCCAGAAGATGCTGGGAGGTCAGGCCAACGTGGCGGTGGAGTACGCCACCAAACGGTATCGCAGCAACCTCATAAACTGGGGCATGGTCCCCTACGTGGTCGAGCCTGAGGAACAGGGCAAATTCCGTGCGGAGGACTGGCTTTACGTGCCGGGAATACGAAAGGCCATGAAAGAGGGTGCTACCGAGATTCAGGCGTTTCTCCTAGGGGATCACGACAGAGTGCCCGTGATTTTAAAACTGACGGCTTTGGAGAAGGAGGACAGGGATATAATCCTGTCCGGATGTCTGATGAACTACTACAGAGACTGTTCGGATAGATAGTAGCCTACCGGGCGAGGTGGCGTTTAAACGTTACCTCGCCTTTGACGAATTCCACGAAGGCCGCCAGGGCCTTGAGCCCTACGGCGTTCTTTCGGCAATACAATCTGGTGTCTCTCCGGAGCGGATTTCCGTCGGGGAACACCAGCCTCTCTCCGTGGAGTTCCGTCGCCTCCTCCAGGCAGAGAGCGGAAAGTATCGCATATCCCAGCCCTTTCCTGACCATCTGTAGGCATATATCGACGGTGTCCACCTCCATGGAAACGGTGGGAGGGACGGAGTAGAGACTCTGCCACCAGTTTCTTATGTCGGTCTCCAGCGGTCCGTCGGTGCGGTTGTGGATTCTCGGCATTTCCGGCAGTCTGTCCATGTCCAGCGGTTCGGAGCTTACGACGTAATAGAGGCCGTCGTCGTCCATTGGATAGCTGAGCTCCGGCCACTTGAAATCTCCCCTGGCGATTACCAGTTGAGCCTCGTCGGACAACAGCATGTCGTAAACCCTCTGGCTGTGGCCGGTTCGAACCTTTACCTCCACGTCGGGGTACTTGCCGCAGAAGGACTTCAGCAGATCCGGAAGCCTGTATTTGGCGAAGATATTGGCGCATCCTATGCGGAGCGTCCCTCTGACTCCGTAGTCGTCGCCGTCCAAGGAGTCCTTGAGGTCTCTCAGATCTTTCAGTGACTTTCTGGCGTAGTCCACCAATCTCTCTCCCTGAGGGGTCAGATCCACCCCCCTGCCTCTTCTGATCAGGATGCGACAGCCGAACTCCCTCTCCATATGCTGTATTCTCCTGGTCACGGCGGGTTGAGACATATACAGTCTCTTCGCCGCCTGGGTGATGTTTCTCTCCTTCCATAGCGACTCTATAAGAAGCCAGTCCTTTTCGTCCATCTTCGTGCCTCCTGAATTTGCCTGTGTCTACCTCTAAAAACTCAGGTTCGAGGGCTAGCGTTTTTAGAGACTCCCTTACTGGAGTCCTCTATATAGGGTATCCGTTCCGCGTTTTTCTCTTTTCCAGGTGCTAGAATGTATTGGTTTAAGGAGGAGAGAACATGAGCCTTACCAAGGGAAAGGTCGCGATTGCGGCGATGTCGTTTGTTTTCGTCTTTATTTCTTCCATACTTTCTCCGGCCTTCGGAGCCCATTATCGTTTCGGTGTCTTCCCAGGGTCGGATCCTGCAAAAATAGAAAAAGCCATGGGCTATCTTGCGGATTGCATGAACCGCGTAGGAGACGACGATATATCGATAGTAGTGACGAGAGACTACGGTGAGCTCCTGAGCCGAATGCTGGAGGGATCCCTCGACTTTGCCTTCATCAACACCGTAAATTATGTCGAGCTTAAAAGCAAGATGCCCGGTGTCAGGTATATGGTAACACTTATGAAGAGGACGGATGCGAAGAATATCGCTGAAGGCTACTACTATTCCTACATCGTATCCTTGAGGAATCGAGGTTTTTCTTCCGTTCAGGATCTGAAGGACGGAAGTTTCGCCTTCGTGGACAGGAGTTCCAGCTCGGGATACGTCTATCCCCGATATACTTTGGACAAGATGGGAATCGTCCCCGACGATTTTTTTAAGAAAGTATATTATCTGAGCCGTCACGATAGGGTCGTGAAAGCCCTGTTGGCCGGATCCGTAGACGGTGGAGCTATCTCGGACGGCATGTACTCTAAGGCGGTGGAGATGTACGGCGATATGTTTTCCGTGCTGGCAGTGTCGGATCCCATCCCTTTGGATTTAATGGTAGCCTCGGACAGGGTGCCTGAGACTAAGGTGGAGGAATATGTAAGGGCCCTGCTTCGATTATCGTCGAATTCGGATTTCCGTATCGAGATGGAGGCGCTTTTCGGTTGGTATGTAGAGGGTTTCTGCGTTCTTGACGATTCCGTTTACGATAAGGCCCGAGAGGTTCTGGACTTTGAAGGTTAAAAGGCGATCCTTAAAAAGGGATGTGCTGGTAATCGTGATGATTTCCTTCGGTTTTTTGAGCCTGATGTACGGGGTCATGTTGAAGCAAGTCGTGGACGACTATCAAACGGCGAGGGCGAATGAGCGGGGTCGAATTTTCGATACGGCGACCGATAGACTTCAGGCTACTTTGGATAACCTCGTTATATTGAGCACAAACCTATCTCTCCCTAAGGATGTTTCAAAAGCCGTGACCTCGATGAACAACGAATTTCTCTCCGACTGGGGAAAGGCATTCTGCAAGACAGTTAGCTCCGTATTCTTTATCGATATAGACGGGGTCGTCATAGCCAGGGCTCCCGATGAATATCGTTTCGGAGATTCCGTGAGCTCTGAGCCGTTTTTCGACGAGGTCCTAAAAAAAGGGTCATACTCCGGAATAACGACAGTGGACGGACGAGACAGCTTTCTGTCCTGTAGTCCCATACGTAAATACGACGATTTAGTCGTGGGTTTTGTGGCGGTATCTCAAACGATAACCCCTTCCCTTCTGGAGAGCCTTTTACCGGTCGGGCATATGACTCTGACTTTTCAAGGAAGACGGGGCTTTTCTGAAAGACGGAGGGAGCTCTCTCCTTCTGGAAGATATCGATCTATAATCGTCGACGATGGTGTGTTTGACCTCTATTTTCTCTCTGACGATAGCGAAAGGGAGCTTCTAAAGCTTCAAAGGAATCTGATCATAACTTTCACGATAGTTACGATCTCTACGATGTCTTCGTTGATCTTTTTTCTTCGTAGACGATTTGAGCCTTATTCAAAGTTAGTGCAGGGATTGGTCGATTATTCGGATAAACGGATCGATCTGGACGGTCTTCTCGACGTGACCTCCGGTGCCGTTTCCAACGGAGTAGAGGAGATCAGGCACATAGCTGAAGCCTTGACCGATATGATAAAGGTTTTGAAGAACAGGGTAGACGATATCCAAAGCTACAGCGGACAGCTCGAAAATCTGGCGAATTGCGACTCTTTAACGGGGCTTTGGAACCGTAGAAAGATGGATCAGGTCTTGATGGCCGAGACGGAAAACGCCAGGGTTAACGGCACGCCTCTGTCGGTGGTTATGCTGGACGTGGATTATTTTAAGGAGGTAAACGACACTTACGGTCACGAAATGGGAGATGCCGTCCTGAACTACATCTCCACACTGATGAAAGGCTGTCTTCGAAAGTGTGATTCGGCGGGAAGATGGGGCGGAGAGGAGTTTTTGGTCGTTCTTCCCGGACTCGACTCTCAGAGGGCATGGGAATATGCCGATAAGATGAGGTCGACGATGGAGAACCATACCTTTAGAGACGGAATGAAAATAACCTCAAGCTTCGGAGTAACTCTGTATCGTCCGGGTGAGCCGATCAACGAGTTTGTGGCCAGAGCGGACGATGCCCTTTATGATGCTAAAAGAAAGGGAAGAGACAGAGTAGAGGCTCGTTGATCCGCCGTATTTATCGATCAGGCTGATTACGGTTATTTTCCACTGAAACCCTTCCTGGTGTTAGAATGATGGAAAAGTTTATCCTCTAAATCTAAAGGGGGCATGGACGTGAAGACAATAGATGCTTTCTTTTTCACTAACGACGTCCATGGGGTGGCGAACCTTGATCTCTAGGAGCAGATCCTCTCTGAGGAACGGCATCTTGACCATCGTCATGGCCTCTTTCGCCGTCTTAAGCCTGATCTACGGCGTTTTGCTGGAGTTGGCGATAGATGACTATAGAGAATCCAGGATAGCCGATCATGACAGATATACTGCCATAGTGCGCAGGAATCTGACCTATGAGCTCGATCACCTTATGGAATTATCCACCAATCTGTCTCGTCCCAGAGATATCGTGGAGTCCATCGAGAGATTGGACAACGAGGTGTTGTCCGATTGGGGCAAGGCTTTCACTAAGACCGTAGGTTCCGTGGTCTTCACCGACCTGGACGGGGTCGTCATCGCCAGGGCTCCCGATGAATTCAGATTTGCCGATTCGCTTTCCTCCGAGATCTACTTCGAGGAGGCAGGGAATAAGGGCGTTTTCTTAGGGATAGCTCCGGTGGACGGCAAGGATAGCTTCGTAGCCTGTCGTCCCGTGCTCAAGTACGACGACGTCCCGGTAGGCTATCTGATCGTGTCCAAAACCATAACCTCCTCATTTCTGGAAGCGCTGCTCCCGCAGGGTAACATGAAACTGACCTTCTCCGACGAGATGGATTCCGATCTATCCCGTGAAGTTAGCACCTCCTTGGAGGCCCGCCGTATCGTAGAGGTCGGAGGGGGCTTCTTCTCCCTCGACTTTTTGCCCAGCTCCGAATACAGGGAGCTGCTGCGGCTTCAGAACAGCCTGATATTCGCCTTTTTGGCCGTCACGGGAGGAACCGTCTTTTTCCTTCTGTACTTCCTTAGAAGGCGATTCGAGCCCTATACCAGAATGGTAGATGCCTTGGTGGATTATTCGGAGAGAAAGACCGACCTGGATGGACTGCTGGACGCGGTGTCAAAAATCTCCTCGGGGGTGTCCGACGAGATTTCCTACATATGCGAGGCGCTGAAGGACATGATACTGGTGCTGAAGGACAAGATGAAAAACATCCAGTCCTACAGCACCAAATTGGAGTACCTGGCCAACAGGGATTCCCTCACGGGACTCTGGAACCGCAGGAAGATGGACCAGATTCTTCTGTCCGAGACGGAGAGATCAAGCCGTTACAGTGCGTCCCTCTCCGTCGTCATGGTGGATATCGACCACTTTAAAAGCGTCAACGACAACTTCGGACATGAGGTGGGGGATACTGTGTTGAGCTCCATCGCGGCTCTGATGAAGGACTGCACCCGTGCAGGCGACTCTGTCGGAAGGTGGGGCGGGGAGGAGTTTTTGGTGGTCCTGCCGGAGACCGACGTCAAAGGCGCCCTGGAGTACGCCGAGAGGATGAGGAGTGCCGTGGAGTGCAACGTATTTGACGAGGATGTAAGGGTAACCTCCAGCTTCGGGGTTACCCAGTATAGGATCGGTGAGCCGGTAAACGAGTTCGTGGCCAGGGCGGACGAAGCCCTCTACGAAGCAAAGGGAAACGGCAGAAACAGAGTCGAAATGCGCTGAAGTCGCTTCAGCTCAGTATGAGGCGTATCGCAGCGACGAAGGTCAGCGTAGTCACGACCGTTATGAAGAGATTCTGATTGATCCTTCCCACCAATCTCAGACCCGACCAGACCCCTAGGGTGACGAAAGGCGCGGCGATAAGATCAGCCTTAAGGGTGTTCGGGTTTACGATCCCTATGGACCAGTAGAACGGGACTTTCAGGACGTTGGCCACTAAAAAGAACCAGACGCTTGCGGCGATGAAACGTCGTTTAGGCAAACCGGACATTATCATGTGGAGCGATATGATCGGTCCCGCCACGTTGGCCAGGGCCGTCGCCGTTCCGGCGGCGAGCCCGAAAATAAACCTTAGAGACGGGCTCATCCCCCCGGAGGTGGATCCCTCCTTTTTCCGCCGTGACGACAGAATCCTCAGCCCCAGCATGGACAGAACCACCCAGCCTATGACGGATCGAAACAGCTCCCCATCTATCCTCTCCATCAAAAGGCATCCCAGGCCGATTCCTACAACCGCCCCCGCCAGAAGGGTGAGGATCAGTCTCCTTTCCTTGGCGGCCTCGAACCTGTAGCTCGGGGCGGAGACGATATCCGCCGCTATCAGAATGGGCAGAGACAGCCCGACCGACAGTTTGGCCGGGAAGGCCGATGCCATGAGCGGGACCATGAGGATGGCCGTCCCGGGCAGAGCCGACTTGGAAAGCCCCGCTATCAGTCCCGACAGGGCGAGCGCCAATATCTGAAAGCTGTCTAAATGCAAAGGACGCACCTCCCGTTTAACGTCCTTAAAGTATAAAACAGAAATGCCGTTAGGTGCGCCCCGGAGATTTTTTTAGTCCGTCACGTCTATGGTCCGTATCCTACAGGCGTCGGCGGGAGTCTGGGCCACGCAGCCCCCTCCGAACCACCGGATCCCCCGAGCTCTGAGGGTCTCGAGGTGATCTCCGTATCTTCCCGATCCCATCTCCACGGTATCTCCCGATATGGCCCCTATATCCTCCATGGACGACGAGAGCCGTCCGCACAGAAACCCGCTCCACGGTCCGTCCAATCGGTCCATATCCCTCAACAGCCTGGTCAGAGCGGGGGAGACCAGCTTTTCGAACCGTTTCGGGCCTAGAAGGTCGGGGGTGGCGGAGGGCTCCGCCAGGGAGATTATCGAGACATCCCGTCTCGCCGCCTCCTTTGCACAGGCGAGAGAGTAGGCCGAGATCCTCTCCAGAACGGTCTCTATTCTGCCGGGGTCTTTTCTGGCGGTTCGGAACAGGGCCTTTGGATCCAGCAGCCCCATCAGGGTGGAGAAGGGCCCGGAGACCTTCAATATTACGGGGAATCCCTTTCCCCTCAGAATGGACACCGCCTTCATGACCTCACCCATCCTGCCGGAGTCAGGCGACGGGATCTCCTTCGGGATCATGTCGGGGTCGTCCCATGGACACTTGGGTACGAGGGGGGTGGTCCTGTGGTCCCCCATCCTGACCTGCGCCCCGAAGGCCTCGGCCTCCACGGTGGAACAGAAAGGCACGGAACAGTAGACGTCCCCTTCTTCCCGCATCAGTTCCTCCGCCACCTGGGCCATGAGCTCCCCGTCGCGGTGTACCTGGGGGAAGGGATAACGAGCGCCTATGGCGTCCGGCATGGCACCGTTCTTCGACACAGGGCAGCCCTTCATCTCGACACCTCGAACTGGAGACATCTGGAGAAGAGGCGGTCGTAACTCTCCAACACGGACAGCTCGACGTAGTCCACCATGTCGGAAAGCATCTCTGCGTCGTCTCTGGCTTTCCTGGAAAGCAGGCACATGGCGGCTCCGGCTCCGGAGGTGTTGCCGCAATAGGTTATTCGGTCCTTTAGCTCCATCGGAATGAGCCCCGACCCCGTCAGGCTGTCGACGCTCAGATGACGTCCGAACTGTCCAGCCACCAGTACCTGATCTATGTCGGCCATGGTCAGGTCGTTGGCCTCCAGAAGGGATATGAATCCGGAGAGAATGGCTCCTCTAGCCAGCTGAACCTGTCTCAGGTCGCCCTGGGTCACGGTGAGCCTAGGATCCCTCTCTCTCAGGACCAACGCCCTTTTCCCGTTTTCCTCTGCGATCATGGGCCCCGGTTTCAGTCTCCCCGTCTTGCCCACCATCTCGAGACGGACCACCTCGGATAACACGTCCAGTATGGCGCTGCCGCATAGCCCTCTGGGCGTTCCTCCGCCTATGACTCCCAGCTCGGCGAAGGATTCGTTCAGGCGAACCGACTCCACCGCTCCGTCCGATGCCCTCATGCCGCAGCTTATGTTCATCCCTTCCAGAGCGGGCCCGGCGGCGCAAGAACAGGCGCTGAGCCTGCCTCGGTCGGACAGGACGATCTCACCGTTCGTGCCTATGTCTATGAAGAGCCTGATGCCCCGGTCTTCCATCAGCTCGGTAGCCACCATTCCCGCCACTATATCGGAACCAATGTAGGCCGAAACTCCGGGCAGGACGTAGGCCCTGGCTCCCGGAGCCAGTTCTACCCCAAGGTCTACCGAGGGTACGGTCATCCCCCTTCGAAGAACAGGGCTGAAAGGAGCCCTGCCCAATGACCAGGGATGGACCCCCAGCAGCAGAGAGGTCATGGTGGCGTTGCTGCCGATCGCCATCTCGTATATTCTTTTCCTGGAGGTCCCTTTATCGAAACAGACTTTGTCCACGAGGCGGTCCAGGCAAGAGATTATGGCGTCATGGAGGTCCTCCAGACCGGTAGGAAAGGTCTCGCATCTCTCTATTCGGGAGATCACGTCCAGGCCGAAGTCCTTCTGGGGGTTTATCTCGCTGGCGGATCCGACGGTCTCCCCGGTCTTCAAGGATATCAACGATACGACCACCGTCGTGGTACCTACATCCACCGCCAGTCCGTAAAGCTCGGGGTCTCTCTCCGGTATCAGGTCTATCAGGCTGTCTTTGTGGAAGACCGCGGTTACTTCCTTCGATCTGAACGCCTGGGGAATCCTCCTGACCAGAGACGCGTCCGGTTTAAGCGGCCCTGCGACCGATTCGAGATGGTCCAGAAGGGACATTCCGTCTCTTATCTCCGGTCTCGGTATCGAGATAGGTACGGCGCCTATGGCGGGGCATATCCGGAAATCCGGGCGGTTCCCGTCCGTGAGGATGGCCGAACCCTTTTCCTCCTGATCGGACAGGGACACAGCGACGTCGCCGACCGGGCGGCACAGGCAGGACAGTCGGACTCCCTCTGCGATGTCCTCCGACGAGAGAAAGGCCCTCTCCTCGTCCGTCACGGGGCCTCCGTCTCCTTTCAGGGTGACCCGGCATTTTCCGCAGATTCCCTTGCCTCCGCAGGGAGCCTCTGTCTTGACTCCGCCTTCTCGCAATATCTCCAACAGGGTAGGCCCCGGAGAGAACTCCAGGACCTTGCCTCCATCGATGGTAATTCTCGACGTCATGAAGACTTCCTTTCCTTTGCGCTATCCACCAGAGTCCGTACCTGGCTCAGAGCCGTTCCCGCCCCGATGCCGCAGGCGGGGGACAGTATGTCGATTCCATGGTCCATGCACACCTTCGCCATCCGTTTCAGATGTTCGGGAGAGGCAGTCTCTATGGCAAGGGTGCTCACGTTTCCCATAAGGGATTTAGTGCTCAACCTGAGGGCCAATTCTTTGGCGGAGGTTATGGAATCGAAACTGATGCAGTCGCTCCTTATGTCGTCCAGAAGATGGGCCACCCCGCCTAGACGTCCGCATATATGTACTATGGTGCCCTTCACGGAGGGGGATAGTCGGTCCAGTATGCCGTTGAGGGCGGGGATCGCCCATCTTTCGAATGCCTTAGGTCCTAGGATCTCTCCCGTTCCGCTTGGGTCCGATATGGTGAGGACGTCCGCTCCCGCCTCGATCTGGGCCATCCCGAATCGAACGAGCTGTTCCACCACGAAATCCATCAGAATCTGGACTTTCTCCGGGCTCTTTTTCATATCCTTATAGAAAAGCGAGGGATCCACGAGCGATGTGGCGAGGCTTATCGGACCGGTTAGGTTGGCTATTACCGGTATGTCGCCGTTTCTTTTTTTCAGGAGGGAAATCGCCCGACATACCTGGGCCGTACGGCCGGAGGATAGGTCCATCTCCTTCAGGCTGCCCATGTCGCCGGAGTTCGACATGACGTATCCGGTGACCCTTGGTTCGTGGATCCTGTCTCCCATCGATACGGGCGCTCCCATGGCTTCGGCCTCTACGGTCATGCAGAATGGAACCCCGTAGTTCTCGAACCCCCCGTTTTCCGGCTGTCCCGCCGCCAGCTCGGCCATGGCCTCTCCGTCGATATGGGCCTCGGGCCAGGTCCTGTTCGTCAGGTCCATAACGTCCTCTACGATCATGTTCATCATCCCGCCCGGACATATGCAGGGAGGGCGGTCCACCGGCTCCCTCTTCAGAGCGTCGATCAGCCTTTTCAGCTCCGTCATCTCAGTCGTCATACCTGTCGATCGCCAGAGCCTTCTCCTGCTTTTCCTCGGTTATGGGCCATCCGAGCTCCCTGGTTGCGTCCATCATGGCGTCGATATTCCTTATCGGCGTCTCCACCGGAAGACCGCATCCGGACATTAGGGCGAATCCCTTGGGCGATCGATAGGCGTCTCGGATGTCGGACAGGCAGGCCTTTCGAACCTCTTCCCTGGTTCCGGCGAACATAACCGACGAGGGGTCCACCTTGCCCATTATCTTCATCCTGTCTCCCACCTTGGATACGCAATCCGGCAGGGGAACCACGTTGTCTATGCTGAGGGCGTTCAGACCCATGTCGGCCAGATCCTCCCAGATTCCGTCGGTCTTGCCGCAGATGTGCATCGATGTGCCCATGCCCTTGTCCTTGATGTGGTTCAGCAGTTTTCCTACCGCCGGGGCGGCGTAGCGCCTGAAGTGTTTGGGGCTGACGACGGTGCAGGATGAGAGGGGCTCTGCTATGGATATGCCCATGCCCCTGGAGGCGGCGGCGTCCACGTAGCGCAGTGTGCTTTCCAACGAGACCTGACATAGCCTGTCCACCGACTGGGGATCTCGCACCATCAGCCTCGTCATTTTCTCTACGCCTATCAGAAAGAAGGCGGTGGTGAAGGGGCCGACCACCAAGGCGGTGCAGGGGACCTCGGAGCTTATCTCGTCCACCACCATCTCCATCGCTTTCAGGTGGACCGGGATTCTACAGGCCTTCTCCGGATCTATTGGCTCCAGCTCGTCTATCCTGGAGACGTCGTCTATGGCGGGCTCCAGTAGGTCCGCCGTGTCGTCGTCGGGGAACTTGATCTTGGCTCCCATCGCCTCGGCGACGGTGAAGAGGTCGGTGAATACCTTGGCTCCGTCGCCTCCGAATCTCCTGTGGGTGGCGATGACGGCGTCGGCCAGGGCTCTCGGGTCGTGGTTGAACTCGGATATTCTGCATCCCGATATGCGGGCGATCCCGTTGGAGAGGTTGGGGTTGCACTGTAACCGGTCCACCGGCTGTCCCGTCGACATAGCCTTGGCACGTTCCAGCGGGGTCATTAAATCCTTAAACTGCGGCATGGGACATAGTCTCCAGCTTCGTCGTCACCAGCTCCCTGGCCAGTCTGGCTCCGGCGGATGCCTCCGGCTCGTAGCCGTCGGCACCTATCTTCTGGGCGAAGCTCCTGGAGATAGGGCCTCCTCCTACCATGACGATAGTCTTATCCCTTATGCCCTCCGCCTTGAGCAGGTCTATGACAATCGGCATGTTGGGCATGGTGGTTGTCATCAAGGTGGACATCCCTACCAGATGAGCTCCCACCTCGATGGCCTTGTCGACGAACTCCTTGGGGGGAACGTCCCTTCCCAGGTCGTAGACCTCGAATCCTACGGTCTCCAGCATCACCTTGAAAAGATTCTTCCCTATGTCGTGGGTGTCGCCCTCGACCACCCCGACCACCGCCTTGTAGGTCTCGGACGAATCGTCCCTGCGAAGGTGGGGCTTAAGCACGTCCAGACCGGCGTACATGGCGTCGGAGCACAGCAGCAGTTCCGGTATGTAGTACTCCTCCTCTTCGTACAGCCTTCCCGCCTCGTCCATACCTACGGAAAGTCCCGAGGAGATGCCGTCGTAGGCGTCGAACCCCGCTTCGACGTAACTTTTGGATAGCTCCGCCGACGTCTCCTCGTCCATGTCGACCACCGATCTGGCCAGTTCTTTAAGCATATTTTCTTTCTCCATCTTGTAGTTCCTCCCCTTGTAACTATTAAGCATAAAAATTATGCCCAATGGCAGTATACACGTGGAGGATTTACGCGACAAGATCGAAACATTTATGCTATCGAGTTTTCAATATATTGTTCGCAAGAGTTCCCGTGGGGACAAGTTTATCTCTCATAAATAAACCGATCGATTTCAGTATTTCATCTACCAGCTCTGCCGGATCGAGCCCTACGGAGGCGGTCAGAGCTCCCTCCTCTATGGCGGAAAGGGCCTCCGGTATGAGGTCTACGCCGCCTACGGGAATTTCGACGCCCTTTTCGGCGGCGGTCTCTATGGCCCCCAGAGCCATAAGGTCGTTGGCGCAGAATATGGCTCCGGGTTTTAGGGGAATCAGCTTTTTCATCGCCCTTCTGCCGCCCTCTCTGGTGAAGTCGCTCCATTCCACGTCGAGGACCGTTAGGCTTCTTTGCCTTGCCGCCTTTACGGCCCCCTCGATCCTCATCCTGCTCTGCCTGGTGTCGATGGGGCCGCCGATGCAGCCCAGAGGACCGTCGCAGTTTCCCAGTATGGCCTCCGTGCACATTCGGCCCTGTTCCTCGAAGTCGGCCGCCTGTAACGGTATATAACCGGATATGCCGGCTACCATCTCTTGGTCGCACTTGGGGCCTACGTCGAAGACGGGAAATTTTCTGGACGATGACTCAAGCGGGGGCAGGAGGTTTTCCGCCGTCAGGGGGTTTATTATCATGCCGTCGTAGTCCGCCGTCAGGTGTCTTTCCATGAGTTCGGCCTGACATAGACCGTCTCTCGGATCCTCGGGAAAGAGAAAGTCTCCATAAAAACCATGTACCGGGAGGAATTCCCGGTACATGCGTATCGTCTCCAACCAGAACGGGTTGTCCTGATCACAGAAAAGAATAGCTATTTTGCGGAGTTCCATCGATCATTTCCACCCCTGGAATTGCCCGATGTTCTCTCCGTTCACCAGGGTTATCGGAACGGACAGTTTTTCCGGAAGGTCCTCGTCCTTCTTGATCAGCTTCAGAGTGTAGACGAGAGCTCCTCTGGTCCATGCGGCCTGGGAGAATGTGGTCGATCCGGCCAACCTGCCGCTTTTTATTGCCTCTGCCGCCTCAGGGATGAAGTCCGTTCCGTATACCGTCACGTCCTTTATTCCCGCTACCTCGAGGGCGTCCACCGCGGCAAGAGCCATCACGTCGTTGGCGCAATATATTCCCTTGAGTTTGGGATGGGCTTTCACGAGGTTTGTCGTTATGTCGTAGGCCCTGTTTCTGTCCCAATTGCCGGCTTCCACCGCGACCAGTTTGAGTCCGGTTTTTTCGAAGCCCTCGGACGCTCCCTCTCTCCGGGCTTTGCTCTGTCCGGCTCCGGGGATCCCCTCTATTATGGCGACCTCCGATCCGGAGGGCAGCTTTTTACCCATGTCCTCGGCGCAGAGTCGACCCTGGTCTTTGAACGTGGCGGTTATCCATCCGTCCATTACGGCACCGGCCTGCTTTAAACCATCTCTGCTTACCTCGGGGCCGGAACATACGACCGGGATGCCTTTTTCGTCGGCCTTTACTATGCCCGGTATAAGATTGAACGGGTCCATCGGGGTAACTATGATTCCGTCGTATTTCTTGGCCACCATGGCCTCCAGGGTGTTGAGCTGAGACTTGAGGTCTTTTTCGGTCGGAGCCGCCATAACCTCCACCGATATCCCCATCTCCTTTGCCCACTCGCCGTAGCGTTCTTTCATGGTAACCCAATAAGGGTTGGACAGGGTTATCACCAGAACCCCTATGCGTTCCTGGCCGGTTATGTCGGGCAACGACCCCAGCTGATCCTCGATTGTCGCTATCGATTTGGACACCATCGGGTTCGGTTCGCCTGCGAAAGAGGTTGTCGCCATGGCGCAACACAGCGTCGCCGCACATAAGAACTTCGCTATCTTCATTTTCAAATCACCCTCCGCTATCTATTGTTTCGTCCTCGTCGATCGCTCCGAAAGAACTACCGAGATGAGGACGATGGCACCTACGGAAAATCCCTGATAGTAGGACGAGACTCCGAGCATGGTGAGGCCGTTCTTTACCAGCGCCAGCAGAATCCCCGCCAGAACGGTACCTGTCAGGCTGGTTTTGCCGCCCTGTATGGCCGTTCCTCCGAGCACCGCCGTGGCTATGGCGTCCATCTCCATCATCGCCCCCGCCAGAGGTTCCGCGCTGTTGAGACGCGAGGTAATAAGCACGGCAGCTATGGCGGCGCAGCATCCGCAAAGGCAGTATAGGCCGGTCTTCCAGCGCTTTACCCTGATTCCGCATCGTCTGAGGGCCTCCTCGTTGTTGCCCAGTCCGATGGTGTATATCCCGAATCGAGTGAACGAGAAGAAGAACCACAGAGCCAGAAATAACAGGGTGCAGACTATAACCGACACAGGGAGGCCTATGATCCGGCCTCTGCCTATAAACGTGAAAGACGGCGGGAAGCCGTAAACCGGCGTTCCCTGCGTGATTATCAGTGCCAGACCGGACATCAGAGACATAGAGGCCAAGGTCGCTATGAAGGGATTGATCCTCAGAAAAACGACGATACCCGCGTTCCATAGGCCCGCGATCGTCCCCGCCGCCAGGGCGGCCAGGCATACCGTGGACGTCGGTAGCCCTGCTTTCAGCGCGGGGGCTATCATCACCCCTATCAGCGCCACTGCGGAGCCTACCGAGAGGTCTATCCCTCCTGATGCGATCAAAAGGGACATCCCCAGGCCTACGACTATGTTGAGAGTGCTTTGATCCAGCACGTTCCTGATGTTGTCCCAGTTCATGAAGTAAGGCGACGACAGGGCGAAGATCAAACAGGAGATCGAGATGACTCCAGCCAACCGCAGCGGTCTAGTGCTTTTCACGAGATGGCTCCGGAGATCCATCCCGCAAGGGATAGGGGGTCGAGTTCGCCGACGGGAATACAGGCTATGGTTCTTCCGTTGCGCATGATAACAACTTCGTCGGCGGTCTCCAGGACCTGTTCCATATCGTGGCTTATGTAGAGTATCGCCTGTCCGTCCTTCCGTAACTTCTTCACGGCATCGACGATGTGGGATCTTTCCACTATTCCCATGGCAGACGTCGGCTCGTCCAGTATCAATATATCTCCTCCCTGGGCGATCGCCCGGGCCAGGGCTACCGCCTGTCTCTGGCCTCCGGAGAGATCGGAGACGGGGGTAGCGACGGAAGGAAGGTCTATGGCGAATCGTTTAAGCAGCTCGATCGAACGCCTTCTCATAACCTTTCGATCGACGATGCCCCATCTCGAGGGTTCCATCCCGAGCCATATGTTCGACGCTACGTCCAACACGTCCACAAGGGCCAAATCCTGATAGACTGTGGCTATCCCCCTACGACGAGCTTCGGCCAGGGTAAGAGAAGGGGTCGCTTCGCCCCTAAGGGATATATAGCCGTAATCAGGCCGCAGCGCTCCGGTTATGCATTTGATCAGAGTGGTCTTTCCCGCTCCGTTGTTTCCCACCAACGCAGTTATCTTTCCCCTCTCGAGGGTCAGATCTCCCTCTACGAGGGCGTCTACGGGGCCGAAACTTTTCTTTAAAGAACGGACGGTCAGGACGATGTCGTTATATCGCATCTCGGCCTCCTTTGGAGATAAAAATTATAACATACGAGAATATGTCTATCGGCAAAACAGCAAGATTCTACAAGAAAATCCTTTACGACGGTGGTAATTTAGACGAGAGGCTGCGAGAGGGGTATGCCCCTAGCGGAGGTAGCCTGTTCCGCCGGATTCAGCGATCAAAGCCATTTAACCAACTGTTTCAAGAAGATATTGGGAATAACGCCGAAACGTTACTTTATGTCTTTCGGGTAAATACGGTTTTTCAACGTAGACGATCATGGAGGTGTAGCCGCTTGAATGGAAAGAAGCTCGTCCTGTTGCTGAACGAAAACCTCCCTTCGGGAGTGATGGCCAACACAGCGGCCATTTTGGGCGTATCTCTAGGGCGGAGGTTCCCACTCATTATCGCTAGGACTAAAGCCGCAATTGTTGCTCCCAACGAAATAAAAGTGCTCCCGCGGTATTCTATCAAGGAAGATGAAGTATGATGTAGAGAAAGGAACGTGGTTAACATGCATTAAGAATCTTGTTGGGTATGCAATAACAAAAATTTTTGGCGGCAAAATGTGAGCGTATATACGTACCAGTCAGCTTTGCTTAGCGTCCCTCGTGGGTGTCCTGGATTGGTTAGAGGCAGAAGAGGAATCCGGGAAAGGAAAAGCCCCTGCTACCAGACAGGGGCACTGAATCAGAATATCCTCGCTTAGAGGTTCAAGGTCAGGAAGATGTTATCCATCTCCTCTTTGGTTATGCCGATGTACCTTAGTGTGACCGAAGGAGCAGAGTGATTGAGGAGATTCTGAATCATGGACAGGTTATGACCGCTTTTGTAGGCATGATAGGCAAAGGTCTTCCGCAGAATGTGAGTGCCGATGGTATTCTTGATCCTTACTGTTCGTGCTGTACTGTTGAGGATGCGGTAGGCCTGTTCTTTTCCGACAGCCTTGGAACTCTTCCTATAGGGAAGAAGCATGGACGATCCATCAAGGTGCTCATTGATGGCTTCTCTTGTTAACGGTCCAATCGGGAAGTCTTTGGTCTTCCCGGTCGGTCTTGGACTTCTTCAGGGTGATATGGCCCCGAACAGCGCCCTTGTCTGTGGTCACGTTCTTAACCGTTAAGGCGAGGAGGCCAGAGATTCGAAGGGCAGATTTAATGCCGAGGTCGAAGAGCGCGTAGTCCCTCAGACGGCCGTTCTTGAGTACCTTCTTCATAGCCTCAACCTCGTGCTTGTCTTTGATGGGGTGGACGAAGTCCATAGTGGGATGGCTTCCTTGGGGTGATCTCATGAATGTCTTTCGTTAATTTTCACAATAGAGCGAAGTGCGTTTAAAGTCAACGCTGGAAATAGGATAGAGCAAAAGACTGGGCTGAAGCCGTGGTATCATTGGCCCATGAAGATTTATGTAAATGTAACGAATTTTAGTTGAAGCGCATTGGGGGCAGGTCAATTTCATAACATTAAAAAAGGAGTTGAAAGTAATGCCGCAGTTCTATTTTCCTTGTCAATTTCTCGGCCTTAAAGAGGGAGAAGAAGTCCATCATGAAGGGTTCGGAATTACCGGACGAAAACTTAGGTTTGAGATATTTGATGCGGCATATATGGCCAATCACCATAAGCTAGAAACATGTTATCAAAATATGGAAGTATTCTTTGAGCGTGTCTTTT
The DNA here is from genome assembly GCF_021568795.1 of Dethiosulfovibrio faecalis. Classification (NCBI taxonomy): domain Bacteria; kingdom Thermotogati; phylum Synergistota; class Synergistia; order Synergistales; family Dethiosulfovibrionaceae; genus Dethiosulfovibrio; species Dethiosulfovibrio faecalis. The sequence continues at coordinate 256 of NZ_JAKGUE010000019.1, read as the reverse complement.
CAGAAATATACACAACGAACTGTGAGACTGATACAGATGCAAAGGATAGCATAGAAATATTGAGGGCAGGGCTTATAATGAATGGTTCAATTAATTTCCCCATCCCCTATGTTTCGAATGTGAGCATGCATAGCTATTGTTTGATAAACACAAGGACAAGTATGGTGGACCCCATTGTCAAGACCATTTTTTAGCCTAGATTAGTTTAGGTCAGACTGCTATAGGTCTTCCTTTCCGAAGTAGATCTCCTGCGGTG
>NZ_JAKGUE010000018.1 GCF_021568795.1 Dethiosulfovibrio faecalis | reverse complement strand
GCCCGCAGTTACGGCCCCCGCCTCCTTAATTTTCTTTCGCCGTCTTTATCTCCAGAGGTAGGTGTCGGGGCGTCTGTTCTGAAGGCATGGCACCGAGTGTCTCAGGGCTTCTAGCCTGTCCAGGTCCACCTCGGCCAGGGCCAGTCCCTCTCCGGAGGCCCGGCACGCCGTGACGGTTCCCCAGGGATCCACCACCATCGATTTGCCGTGGGCCCTGTATCGGGGCTTCGAACCGACCTGTCCGGGGGCCACTACGTAGCACAGGTTTTCTATGGCTCTGGCTCGAAGAAGAGACTCCCAGTGCTCCTTGCCGGTGTCGGAGGTGAAACAGGCCGGGACGACCAGCACCTGTGCGCCCCTCAGGGCCAATATCCTGTACAGTTCGGGGAATCTAAGGTCGTAGCATATGGACATGCCGATGTTGCCGAGGGGGGTCTCGGCCATGACTATCTCTTTTCCGGAGGCGTAGCTCGCCGACTCCCTGACGGAGGGGCCGTCATGGACGTTTACGTCGAAGAGGTGTATCTTTCGATACTTAGCCGTGACCTCTCCTTCCGGGGAGATGAGAACCGACGTGTTGTAGCATTTTTCGTGCCCCTCTATCCTCTCCAGGAGGCTTCCGCTGTGGACCCATATCCCGGCTTTCCGTGCCGCCTCTGAGAGTCTGTCGGTGGATGGCCCGGGGACCGGCTCGGATCCCTCTTCCTTTTCGATGCCCGACGAGGGCAGCAAGGTGGACGTTTCAGGAAAGACGATGAGGGACGCGCCACGTTTCCCCGCCTCTTCGATCATCCCCTCCATATGTATAAGGTTGATCTCTTTTTCCGGTCCGCTGTCCATCTGGGCCGCCGCGACTGTATAGCGTCTCATCTCTTAGATCGCCTCCTTACCGACAATTGTAAGCCATGGCGGTCCGGATTCAAAGCGGATTCATATTGACATCGGCATCGTACAGTGGTATCTTGCCTGCCGTTCCGGGAAATATCGTTTAAAGTCGGTCGAATCGACGATCAAGATTTTCGATTTTTGCCATGCCGCGACCTCTTAGGCCCTCCGGCAGAAAACACATTTATCGGGAGGTAAGAAAAATGCCGGAAAGACATTCGAGAAGAGTGGAAAGGGGACCTAGGCCCTATCTCAAGGCCGAGCTCAGCACCCAGGAGATGAGGCTCAAGCAGATGGGGGCGAAGATAGAGGTTATAAATTCCTTTCTCTGCTACATAAGGTTCGAGGTCGAAGGGGTCAAGGTTAAGTACGTCTACAATTTGAACAGGAAGGGACAGTTTTTTCTGGAGAGGGTCACTCCCTATCCTCAGCCGGCCGGAACCTTCGACTCGGAGAAGGACGTGGTCGAGTCGATAAGGAACGACATAGCCCAGATAAAGCAGCTGGCTCGGTCCAGTCACTTCAAAGAGTTGATCGATATGAACTCGGATCTTCGTTTTCTAGCCCGGCGTCTGGACTCGATCTGTCTCTACTACGACGTAAAGCCGGAGGACATCGCCACCATAAGGGATTCTCTGGGGCACCTTCACGGTGTGTTCGACGCCATAAGAGGTCACAGCGATAGGGTCTACTTCGACACCGAGCCCTTCTGTCTGGATCGGGAAGGGGAAGTCCCTCCAGATCGCGAGGACGATTGAGATGACCCTCGATTTCCATATCGCCGCCGCCGTGACGGTCTTCCTGGTCACCTACGGTCTCATAGTGGCGGAGAAGATGAACCGCATCTCCGTGGCCCTGGCGGGGGCGTCGGCGATGCTCTTGATGAGGGCCATCTCGCAGGAGGAGGCCATAGCCTCGGTGGATTTCAACACCATAACCCTGTTGGTGGGAATGATGCTGATAGTTACAGTGACTAAGAGGACCGGCGTATTTCAGTACGTGGCCATAAAGGCGGCACAGATAGCCAAGGGCGACCCATGGAGGATAATGGTTCTGTTCGTGCTGCTTACCGCCGTCTCGTCCGCCTTTCTGGACAACGTGACCACCGTTCTGCTTGTGGCCCCGGTGACCATGGTCATATGCGATGTCCTGGAGTTGAATCCGATCTACTTCTTGATGCCGGAGATACTGGCCTCCAACGTCGGAGGCACCGCCACCCTGATAGGAGACCCGCCCAACATAATGATAGGCGGGGCCACCGACCTGGGGTTTCTGGATTTCATGGAGAACCTGGCCCCTCCGGCTTTGATAATTCTGGCGGTGGTGCTGGTCTTCTGCCGTTTCGTCTACGGCCGCCATCTGACGGTCAAGGAGAAGGCCAAGGCGGAGATAATGTCGATGAATCCGGACCTGGAGATCTCGGACCATCGTCTTCTGGTCAAATGTCTGGCCGTGCTGGGACTGGTCATGGCGGGGTTCGTCTTCCATCAGATGCTGGGCTACGAGTCCGCCACGGTGGCCCTGGCGGGAGCGGCTATATTGATGGTGATAGCCGACGTCAACCCGGAGGAGTTGCTCCTGGAGGTCGAGTGGGGGACCATCTTTTTCTTCGTGGGGCTCTTCATCCTGGTGGGGACCCTGGAGGGACTGGGTGTAATAGAGTTCCTGGCAGGTGAGGTGGTCAAACTCACCTCGGGAAACCTCATGTTGACGACCTTCATGGTCCTATGGGTGTCGGCCTTCGCATCTGCTTTCATAGACAACATTCCCTTCGTGGCGACCATGATACCTCTCATAAAGAGTATCGGGACCCTTACCGCCATGAACGTGACCCCGCTCTGGTGGGCTCTGGCCCTCGGAGCCTGTCTGGGTGGCAACGGCAGCCTGGTCGGAGCCAGTGCCAACGTCATAGTGGCGGGAATGGTCTCCAGAACGGAACATCCGATCACTTTCGGAGGTTTCTTGAAGGTGGGGTTCCCGGTTATGTTGATATCCATGGCGGTGTGTTCCGTTTATCTCTGGGTCGTCTATCTATAATCTCTTTCTTGCTTTCTGAAACGCTTCCTCTTATCATAGGGGGGTATCCTTCGAGGAAATATCCGAGACGGCCGATCGTCTTACAGGAGGCGCCGATGAAGCGAGATGAAATTTTAAATTTAAGGACCACCTTGAAAAGGGGCCTGGTCTTCCTGGCTTTGATCGTCCTGGCCTATGTGGCCGTATCCCTTTACGACGCCAAGGTGGAGGTCATGAGGGAGGCGGATCGTCAGCTCGAGCTGGCAGCTCTGGCTCTTCCGTCCATGCTGGCTCCCGACTTTCACGACAGGGCCACCACCCCCTATGCCATATCCAAGGAGGAGGAGCTGCGAAATCGTAGGGTATTCGGGGATTACGTCTCCAGGACCGGTTTCGCCTGGGTCTATACCCTGATAGAGGATGGAGGGCGGTTTTTCTTCTCCGCTCCCACCGTGACGGAGGAGGAGGCGGCCGAGAGGGCCCGATGGTATTACTATCCCTATCCGGAGGCCCCGGTGGAGTTCCAGAGGGCCTACGAGTCGGAGAAGCCGGTCTGGGTTACCTATACCGACAGATGGGGGACCTATCGATCGATAGCCTATCCCATGAGGTCCGAGGAAGGCAGGAAATATCTAGCCTGCGCCGACATGGACGTAGGTTTCATGTGGCATTCCATCTTCAGGAGAGGGCTCACCAGCCTCGCCGTATCGGCCTTCTTCGTGCTGATGTCCCTGCCGTTTCTGCTGGCCTATCGCAGGTATTCCAACGCGCTTGCCGAAAAGGTCGCCGAGCTCGAGGAAAAGGGTTCCGACCTGGAGGTCCGTCTGATCGACAAGACCGGAAGGTTGGACGAGGCCATGGAACGTATCGCCGATCTTTCGGTCACGGACTCCCTGACCGGTCTTTACGATCGGTCCCACGGTATGGCCACGTTGGATAGGATGTGCGATTCCGGAGGGTGGCTGTTTCTGCTCGACCTGGACGATTTCAGCAGGATAAACGACGTCTTGGGTCATCAAGGAGGGGACGAGGTCCTCGCCCGGATAGGGGAGACCATCAAGGATTCCCTGAAGGAAGGGGAGTTTGCCGCCCGCCGAGGAGGGGACGAATTTCTCGTTCTAGTGTCTCCCATGAGCGAACACGACGCCTCCGACAGGGCGGAGGAGCTTCGAAAGTCGCTCGTCGCTCTCGGCCACAGGTACGGATGGCCTATCTCGGTGTCGATGGGAACGGCCAGGATAACCCGAGGGGCTTCGCCCAGGTTGCTGTTGAACGAGGCGGAGAGCAAGATCGACGGTGGAAGGAGATTCCGGCCGTAGAGTTTAGCTTTGATTTCCGGGAGGACGAAAGTGGAGGCTCGATAACGCCTCCACTTTCGTCCTCCTGATGCTATGATGGAACGGGATTTATGTAAGAAGACTGGAGGTGTCTTCATGAGGGAAAGGATCGTCTATCCCGATGGGTTGAGACCCAAGGAGGGCAGCCGTTCCGACGGGATAGATAGGTACGATCTGTTGGTCGTGGGGGCGGGGTCAGCCGGTTTGACCGCAGCCGTCGAGGGGGCCCGGATGGGAGCCAGGGTCGCTTTGATCGAGAGCTCCCTTCTGGGAGGGGAGAGGCTCCATTCGGGATGCGTTCCCTCCAAGACGTTCGTGGCGTCGGGCCGTCGGGCCCAAGACGTTAAAAAATCTTCCGCCTTAGGGGTGTCGGTGGGAGAGGTGTCGGTCGATTTTCAGTCTGTGAGGAAGCGTATGTCCGATCTGAGGGCCCTCCTGGGCGGCGAGGACTCGGCTCTTCGACTGTTGAGCGAGGGGGTCGACGTGTTCCCCGGCAGGGCCGTCTTCGACTCTCCCCGTTCCGTGACGGTGGAAGGCCGTAAGATCGAGTTCACCAGGGCCATAATCGCTACGGGATCCGTTCCGATGATACCCTCGATACCGGGGCTGAATGAGGTCGAGTACCTCACGGACGAGACGGTCTTCGATCTCGAGGAGCTCCCGAGGTCCATGGTCGTCCTGGGAGGCGGAGCCATGGGATGCGAACTGGCCCAGGCCTTTCGGCGTCTGGGTTCCTCGGTGACCCTGATCCAGGATCGTCGCTGTCTGCTTCCCTATGGAGAGCCGGAGGCGTCCGGGATGGTCCGTCGCGCCCTGGAGGCGGACGGAGTGGATCTCCGTCTTGGAGTGGACGTCCTGTCGGTCGAGGAAGAGGGCGGAGATCCGGTACTTAGATGTTCCTCCGGAGACGGCGAGTTTCAGGTTCGAGGGGAGCGGCTCCTCCTGGCGACCGGGAGGACCCCTCGGCTGGAGGGGTTGGGGCTGGAGGATGCCGGAATCGAGTGGCGAGACGGCATAAAGGTCGATAGACATTTAAGGACCGAGAATCAAAGGATTTTCTGCGCCGGAGATGTCTGTCTGACTCCCTGCTCCACCCACGGGGCGATACTGTCGGCTAAGATCGCCCTGAAGAACGCCTTCCTTCCGGTGAAGAGGACCTACGACCCGTCGGGCATGACCCATTGCGTCTACACCACCCCCGAGGTCGCCTATGTCGGGGTAACCCTCGATCAGGCTCTGGCGGAGGGCAAGAAGGTCAGCGAGATAAAGGTGAACATGGAGGACATGGATCGCTCCAGGATCGACGGCGCTACCGAGGGGTTCCTCAAGGTAGTGGTAAACCGCAGAGGCCGAGTGCTGGGGGCCACTCTCGTCGCTCCCAGGGCGGGCGACATGATATCGGAGCTGGCCCTGGCGATGCACGAAGGGATCAAGTTAGGCGACCTCTCCTGGGTTCCCCATCCCTATCCCACCGAGGCTGCCGTTTTCCGAAGGGCCGCGGATATCTGGCGCGGAAGGACCATGACCCCTCTGAAACGGTCGATACTTCAGATCTGGATGGTCCTGCTGTCGAAGGTCAAGGACAGGGCCCAGAGGGAGGAGCTCAAGGCGGCCAAAGAGGCAAAGAGGCAAAGTCCAACCGACGATCCTCGGCCCGAGCCCATAGGGACCGGATCGGAGGAGGTTCTTTCGGGCAATGGGGATGACGGCGATACCGATCGGCTTTAGTCGACGGAAAATCCAGAGTGGGGGGGGGACGTCGATGAGAATTCTGGCTATAAACGGAAGTCCTAGGGGAGAGGAAAGCAATACCCAAAGGATGATAGACCTCTTTTTCGAGGGAGCCCATGCGGAGGGAGCCGATACGGATACCATATACGTCAGGGATCTGAACGTAGGCTTTTGTAGGGGCTGCTTCGCCTGTTGGACCGATACTCCCGGCAGGTGTATCCAGAGGGACGATATGGATATGGTGCTGGAGGCCATAAAAGGCTCCGACGCCGTGATATGGGGGACTCCCCTGTATCATTACGGAATGACGGCCATGTTGAAGACGGTTCTGGAGAGGACTCTCCCCACGGTGGATCCTCACATAGTCAAGGAAGGGGATTCCTACTGCCATCCCATGAGGGACGAAAGGCATTTTCTGACGAAAACCCTCCTGTTCTCGAACTGCGGTTTTCCGGAGATGCACCACTTCGACGGCCTGATATCCCAGTTTGCCTGTCTCTTCAGGGGACACGGAGACGCCCCCTCGGAGACGATCCTTCGCCCCTGCGGAGGAATGCTGCGTCTTCCGGAATTGATCCCCCATATCGAGTGGTACTACGATGCTCTCAGGAACGCCGGAAAGGAGTTCGTCCGGGATGGGAGGATCTCCGAGGGGACCCACGAGACTCTCAGAAGGGACATCGTGGATGTGGAGGTCTTCGTCTCCCGTGCCAACGCCTATTGGGACGAGTGCCTGGCTAAAGTGAAGACAGGGGAAGGGAACTAGCTCTTCTGGACGATACGACTCGGAACGCAAAAAGGGAGGGACGACCTGGGTCGTCCCTCCCTTTTTGCGTAGCAGAGTGGATCAGACGTCCTTCTTCCAGCTGCCGAAACCCCGTCCCAGAACCTCCGTGGCGTCGGCGAGTCGCAAGAACGCCTTCGGGTCGGTCTTCTGAAGGTATTGTTTGAGCAGCATGGCCTGTCTGGCGGTCAGAAGGGTCATGAGTATGTCTCTCGGCGAGTCGGAAAAGCCTCCTCTGCCGATGAACACAGTGACCCCTCTTCCCAGCTCCTGGGTTATGAAATGACGCACCCGGTCCGGGTCGCTGCAGACGATCAGGGCTTCCTTCCTCAATCCGAAGGACCTCATGGAGCCTCCCATCACGGTGGTGGTTATGTAGGACAGCACCACTCCGTAAACGACGTTCTCGAAGCTGACCGCCATCAGGAACAGCGCTATCACCAGCATGTTGGCTATCATGGTGAACTGACTTACCTCCATGCCCGTCTTTCTGCGGACCGCCATGGAGATGATGTCGGTTCCCCCTAGGGAGCCACCTGCGGTGAATATCATGGCGTAGGGAGCTCCCTGGAGAAGTCCGGCGACCACTATCAGGAGGAACCTGTCGTCTATCACCGGCACGGGAAGAGATATCTCCGCTACCTTCAGGAACACGGTGAACACCGCGGTTCCGTAGATGCTCCAAAGGGTGAACCTTCGAGGGAGGACCTTCCACCCGTATATGAAAAGAAGTGCGTTGAGCCCCCATATCGGTATCGCCAGAGGAATTTCCCACATATAGTTGAGCAGCAAGGCTATGCCGTTGACCCCAGTTCCGGGAAGTTTGGCGGGAATCACGAAAAGCTGTATGGCCACGGCGTAGATCATGGCCCCCAGGGTTATCACCACCAGGGACCTGCCCTCTTCTCTTATGAATCTTCTCGTCTCGGCAAGCATTCCCTTAAGGGTTTTGTTATGTCTCAAAAACCTTCCTCCTCTATCTATTTTACCGTCGCGTCTCGAGTTTAGCACAAGCTATAGTCGGGACAAGCTATTTTTATAAGGAACGGTAAAATGTTATTATGAAGGTGTATTTTCATTTTTGAAAACAGAGAATCTACATCCAGGAGGTGGAGCATGATCAAGTACGTCTACGACTTTTCCGAAGGTTCGTCCGACATGAAGGCTCTTCTCGGAGGTAAAGGAGCCAACCTGGCCCAGATGGTCAGGGAGGGGCTGGCCGTTCCCCCAGGTTTCACCGTTACCACCGAGGCCTGTCTTCGTTATCTGGAGGAGGGGACGGCCTTCGTCCAGTCACTGTGGATCGACGTAGAGACCGCTCTGGAGAGGCTGGAGAGACAGACCGGCAGGACCTTCGGCTCCGGTTCCGAGCCGCTTCTCGTGTCCGTTCGGTCCGGAGCCCCGGTCTCCATGCCTGGCATGATGGACACGATCTTGAATCTGGGGCTGAACGACGATACCAGATCCGCCTTGGCCGAGATGGTAGGAGACGACCGCTTCGCCTGGGACAGCTACAGGCGTTTCATCCAGATGTTCGGGAACGTGGTCAAGGGGGCCCCCTCCGAGCGGTTCGAGTCGATCCTGGAGGAGGTCCGAAGGGACAACGGAGTGGCCTTCGATCACCAGCTCGACGCGGAGGCCCTGGCCTCGTTGGTTAAACGTTATCTGTCCCTCTACGAAGAGGTTACTGGAGAGACCTTCCCCTCCGATCCCTGGATCCAGCTGAGGGAGGCGGTAGAGGCGGTCTTCGACAGCTGGAACACCGCCAGGGCGAAGACCTACAGGAAAATTCACTGCATAGACGATTCCATGGGGACCGCCGTCAACGTCGTGGCAATGGTATATGGAAATCTGGGCGGCGACAGCGGAACCGGTGTCTGTTTCAGTCGCAACCCCGCCGACGGAGAGAAGAAGCTCTACGGGGAGTTCCTGGTCAACGCCCAGGGAGAGGACGTGGTCGCCGGGATAAGAACCCCTCAGCCGATCGGGGAGCTGGCCAAGGTGATGCCGGAGATCTTCGAGGAGTTGACGGCGACGGCGGACCGTCTGGAGAGACGTTTCAAGGATATGCAGGACATAGAGTTCACCGTCGAACGAGGTAAGCTGTACATATTGCAGACCAGGACGGGAAAGAGGTCCGCCGAGGCCGCGGTCAGGGTCGCCGTCGAGATGGAGAAAGAGGGGTTGATCGACAGACGCGAGGCACTCGGCAGGATCTCTCCCGAACAGGTGGAGAGGCTTCTCCACAGTCAGATCGATCCGAACTGCGTTCCCGAGGTCGTATCCCGAGGGCTTCCCGCCTCTCCGGGGGCCGCGGTAGGGCGTATCGTCTTCGATCCCGACGAGGCGGTGACCATGGCCGAGAAGGGCGAGTCGGTGGTGTTGGTGCGCCCGGAGACCACGCCGGACGATATACACGGCCTCTACGCCGCCAAGGGCATACTGACCTCCCGTGGGGGGATGACCAGTCACGCCGCCGTGGTGGCTCGGGGTCTGGGTAAGCCCTGCGTCAGCGGGGCGGAGGATATCTCGATCGACCTGGAGGGAGGGCGCCTTCTGACCGAGGGCAGAGAGTTCTTGAAGGGCGACTTCATCACGGTCGACGGTTCCACCGGAAGGGTCATAGCGGGAGAGGTTCCTCTCTCCCTGCCGTCCATATCCGACGAGCTGAATACGGTGCTCGACTGGGCCGACGAGGCGGCGGACCTTCAGGTATGGGCCAACGGGGATACCCCGGAGGACGCCAAGAGGGCTCGATCCTTCGGGGCCAAGGGAATAGGTCTCTGTCGAACCGAGCATATGTTCATGGCGGAGGATCGTTTCCCCGTGATGCAGAGGATGGTCGTGGCCGAGTCTCTAGAGGAGAGGCAGGAGGCGTTGGACGAGCTTCGGGCCATGCAGGTGGAGGATTTCGTAGGCATATTCCGAGAGATGGACGGTCTTCCGGTCATAGTCAGGTTGCTCGATCCGCCTCTTCACGAATTTCTGCCCAAGATACCGGAGCTGGATAAACGGATAGCCGAGGCCGACTCCGCAGGGGATGACCCGTCGAAACTCCGAAAGATGAAGGCCCGGGCTGAGTCTCTTCGAGAGGTGAATCCCATGCTGGGTTTCCGTGGATGCCGGTTGGGCATAGTCTATCCCGAGATCTACGGAATGCAGATCCGGGCGATATTCGACGCCATGTCCTCCCTTTCGGACGTGGACCTGAAGGTGGAGATAATGATGCCTCTGGTACAGACCAAGGGAGAGATGACGCTGTTGAGGGAGATGGTCGAGTCCGTAGCGTCCGAGTATCCTCAGGGCTCTCTAAGGTATCTGGTAGGCACCATGATCGAGCTTCCCAGGGCGGCTCTACGGGCCGCCGAGCTGGCGGAGGACGCCGAGTTCTTCAGCTTCGGGACCAACGACCTGACCCAGACCTGTCTGGGTTTCTCCAGGGACGACGTGGAGTCCAAGTTCATGAAGGAATATGTGGACAAGGGAATCTTCCCCGCAAGTCCCTTCCACGTTCTGGACAGGGATGGAGTGGGGGAGCTCATGGCTATCGCCTTCGAGAGAGGCAGGGAGGCCAGGCCGGATATGTCCATAGGAATCTGCGGCGAACACGGAGGGAACCCGAAGAGCGTGGCCTTCTGTCACGGTCTCGGATTGAACTACGTCAGCTGCTCTCCCTTCAGGGTCCCGGTGGCCAGGATGGCGGCGGGGTGGGCCGCTTTGGGCCTGATAGACTGACCTGCCCTGGACGAATTTTTACTCTTGCCCCTTTACAACCGTCGGAGGCTTTGATATACTTTCCGACGCAACGATAGAGCGGGGTCGTAGCTCAGCTGGTTAGAGTGCCGGCCTGTCACGCCGGAGGTCGCGAGTTCAAGTCTCGTCGGCCCCGCCATATACGTTGTACGGACGCGGAAGTAGCTCAGGGGTAGAGCACAACCTTGCCAAGGTTGGGGTCGCGGGTTCAAATCCCGTCTTCCGCTCCATAAGACCGCATCGCGGGGTGGAGCAGTTGGTAGCTCGTCGGGCTCATAACCCGAAGGTCGCAGGTTCAAGTCCTGCCCCCGCAACCAAGATCATCCTTAGGGCCCTCTTCGAGAGGGCCCTTTTTACGTGTTCTTAAGAAGCCTTATAGCTTACAATGGTGGAAGAAAACGACGGATATCGTCCGGAATGGAGGGACTCCTTATGACCGCAAGCAGACCGTATGTGATGTACAAGCTCCTCAAGGTCAAGATAGACATGGGGCACGGAGGGGCGGAGGGTCGTGTTCTGGCCTACGTTCTCTTCGACAATAAGGGGATACGTCTCTGTCACGGCCGTATGACGGAACCGGACGGGGAGGATCTGCCTCACGGAATAAAGTCAAAGTGGAGGGAGTTCTGCTCCTTCGTGGATGAGGCCTGGCCGGGTGAGGTCGAGGCCGAAGAGGACGAGAATAGCGAGGATGGTACGGACGACTCGGAAGTCCATGAGATAGTGCCGGAGGAGCTGGAATTCTCCGTCATGATCAAGGAGCTTCGTAAGTCGTTGGACGAGGCTGGGGTCTACGACCTAACCGAGGACAATCTTACCAAGATACGATACGTCGAGAAGATATTCCACAAAGTGGCGGGGCTGATCCACACCGGGGATCGCTTCGTCTTTCTAAAGATAGAGAGTCTCTCCCATCTCGAAGGAGAGGAGCTTATGTCCGCCTTTCCCGAGGAGAGGATCGAGGACGAGCCATGGCGGTCCGAATCTTCCGGTGGCTCTTCCGGCGGAGGCGGCAAGGAGCTTCCCAAGGCGGTCTTTTCCTGCTCGGTAATGCTGGACCCCGTGGCTGGGGTGGCCGCCTCGGAGTTGAAGCCGGGTCAGGGCGTTTGGCTCGATATCCCCGGAGACAGCTTACTCTACTCCATCGCCAAGTTTCAGCAGGGGCCGTCCTTTCAGGGGCATATAGTCGGGGAGGTCCTCTCGGTTGAACAAAGCGATACGGAGCGTCTGATGATACTCTTCAAGCTCTCCGACGAGCTCAGGGCTGTGTCGATCGTACAGCAAAGCCTCAAGGCCAAGAGGGCTGCGGATAAGGACAGAGAAAGAAATTTTTCCTTCCCCGAGCTTACCAAGGAGCAGGGACTGGCATTGGCGGGAGTGGCCTTTTTTATGGTCGTCCTGTCGTTATTGTTGTTTCTGCGATGATGTATAATTTACCCGAGCGACGATTAGTTTTTACGGGAGGTGACCCCTGGTGACTGAGTCGAGGGGCTACGGCGTATATCGTATGTTGAAGGGTAGAATAGATGTCGGGCACGGAGGCGAGGGAGGACGAGTCTTTTTTTACGCCCTCTACGGCAAGGGGAAAGTCAAGATATGTCATGCCAAAGAGGTGAGTAACGACGGAGATGAGCCGCCGAAGGGCGGTATAAAGGCCGGGTGGAAGGATTTTTCCTCTTTCGTGGATGGCGGATGTCCCGATCCATCTCTGTCCTCCGGGATCGGCGCGCTTTTTCAGGATTCCGGAGTCGACGACGTCAAGGAGGACAATCTGGCAAAGCTTCGATACATCGAGAAGATGTTCGGAACCTGGGCTGCCCAGATTCGTGGGGAGGAGTGCGCCGCTTTCGTCAAGGTCGAGGGCATGACCACCAACGAGGCCGACGAGCTGCTGTCTCGTTTCCCCGAAGAGGAAGAGGATGATGAGCGAGGGGACGACGCCCCCGAGGCGGCTGCTTCCCTGGGAGATATTCCTATACAGAGAAAGCTGCCCAAGCTGATCTTCACCTGCTTCACCCGTCTGGATCCGGTGAACGGCGTGGCGGCGTCAGAGGTTTGCCGGGGAGATCTGGTGACCATAACCATTCCGGAGGACAGCCCTCTTTTCGGAACGATGAAGAGCCAGAACGATTCCTTTGACGGTTCTCTGAGCGTTCCTCTGTCGTCGGTGGAGGAATCCGACTCGGACAGGCTGTTGCTGGAGTTCGAGCTGGGAGACGGCGTGATGGCCGTCGCCATGACCCAGAAGAGCCTTCGTATCAAGGCGGTGAGGATCGAGGAGGAGAAGCCGCTCTTCGCCGTCGGATCTCCCGCTTTCATCGCTCTCGTTGGAGGGTGCTGCGCCGCCCTGCTGGGTTTGATCGCCTATATACTGTCCTGAGAGGACAGGAGGCATCTTTTCTCCGAGCACCTACGGACCTCTCGGAACAGCAGAATGGAGAGCCCTCCGGATATCACCTCGGAGATCGGTATCGCCATGAATACCCCCTTTAGTCCGGCTATGCGGGAGAGTATATATATCGCCGGGACCACCAGAACGATCCTCCTGAGCAGGTCCAGGAGGAAGGCGTCTCTGCCTCTGGAAAGCGCCTGGTAGGATCCGGAAAGGACGACCTGTAATCCCCCCGGGGGCATCCCCAAGGCCACGTAGGGGGCCGCCGCGACGGCTATTTCAAGGGTCTCGCCGGAACAAAAAGGCGACAGGGCAGCGAGCGGAAAGGCCCATAGGGGCAGGGCTCCCGCCAGACATACGGCTGTGGCCCAGAGGGCCGAGAGGTCCATGGTCCGCAGAACCCGACACTGGTCGCCCGAGCCGGTGTTGTGACTTATCAGGGGCATCATGCCCTGTACCAGTCCGTACAGAGGCATGGTGACGAAGGTGGATATCCTGTTCAGTATGCCCATGGCGGCTACTGCCGGATCTCCCCCCATGGACAGCAGAACCCTGTTTAGTACCGCCGCCGTGATGCTGGCCGATCCCTGTCTGACGAAGGCCGACGATCCAACCGATACTATGGAGGTCGCCACCGGTCTTCTCAGCTTCAGTTCTCTCGGCCTGATCTTGATAGAGCTTTTACCCCCGAGGTACAGGGCCATCCAGGACGCCGATCCCGCCTGAGCGATCACGGTGGCCCAGGCGGCGCCTGCGACTCCGAGGTCGAGATATCTTATCAGGATGGGGTCGAGCACCAGGTTGGTGGCGGCCGATATGGCCAGGGTCTTCATGGCCATGACCGCCTCTCCCTCCGCTCTGGCTATGCCGTTGGCCATTATGGAGAAGGCAAGCATGGGACTGCCCAGGAGGACTATGACGCCGTAGTCCTTTGCCAGTGGAAGGGTCTGTTCGCTGGCTCCCAGGAATGAAAGTGTGGGGGAGATGAAGGCGAGGGACAGTGCGACGATAAAAGCGGAGCCGAGGGATATCAGCATCGTCATGGTGCCGAGGATCTCCTCGGCTCCTTTTTCGTTCCCCGCACCCAGTTCCGTGGCGATCAGAGACGATCCGCCTATTCCGATTCCCTGGGCCAGGGCTATTATGACGAGCTGCATGGGGAAGACCACCGCCAGAGCCGCGACTGCGTGATGCCCTACCCAGAGAGAGAGGAAGAAGGTGTCCGCCAGGTTGTAGGCGGTCTGTAGCACCAGCCCGGCTATCGACGGCAACGATAAAGACAGCAACGCCCGTCCTATAGGGGCGTTTCCGAGAAGATCCCTTTTTCCCTGCAAGGTCAATCCGTCAGAGGGCGACCTCTCAGAGGGCCGTCCCCTTGGATATATTTCACGTAATCCCAGAACGATCGGACCATGGCGTTGGTTCCTATGTGAAGTGTGGAAAAGTGACCCTTCATCCAGCATAGCTGACGGTTAAGTGCATGAAGGGGGGCGTCCCTGTCCTCGGCCAGACGCCATAGAGCGGCTATCAACCCCGTGCGGTCCGCTCCGGCGTAACAGTGTATGAGTATCGGTTTTGGGGCGTTTCTCATGAACTCCAGTATGCGGTCCAGCTCCTGGACCGGGATCTTCCTTATCGCGGAAAGGTCGAAGTCGGCGTGGACTATTCCTCTGGATCGGGAGAATTCCTTTTCCCTGCGGTACCATCGTCTTCCCGCCTGAGGTCCTCTCAGGTTCACTATGCTCTTGATGCTGTGGGCCTCGACATAGCGGGACAGCCGATCGAGGTTGAGTTGGGCCGATCGGTAAAGAACCCCCTTGGAGACGGTATGGAAATTGACCGCTCTGAGGTATAGTAGGGTAACGAAGGCTGTGAGCAATTCGTTCAATCTGGCTTTCTTCATCGACTCTATCTGGCTCCTCTGATGGGATGGGTCTTGCAGCACAATAATAACCTAGGATGCCGAAAGAGGACAACTCCTCTCGGCACGAAAATATATCTCGGAGGTGACGATCCGCAATGAGAAGGGCTCTGATGGTTCTTTATCTGTCCCTGTTGGTTTTTTCGTCGTCCGTAGCTTTCGGAGCGGATGATTTCACGGTCCGTAGTTTTACGCCTCGAGGGGAGGTCTCGGGAAGACCGGAGATCAAGGTGGTCTTTTCCTCTCCCGTGGTTCCCGATACGTTGCTTGGGAAGATACTGCCGGCGGACCAGACTTTCCTGGATTTCTCTCCGTCCCTGTCCGGCAGGGCCGTGTGGGACGATCCCCAGACCTTGCTGTTTACCCCGGACGAACCCCTATCCCGAGCGACCTCCTACAGGGCCACGGTCGATCCGGTCAGGGACCTGTCCGGTCGGTTGCTGGCCGGAACCCAGAGCTTTTCCTTCAACACCCCTCCTCTCAGACTTCTGTCGGCGAGGCAGGTGTCCATAACCCCTTACGGGGAGATGTCGGTGGAGCTTCGGTTTTCCATGCCGGTGCCTCCCAAGAGGCTCCTCGGCTTCCTCTCCGGGAGGTCCGATGGCAACTCGGTGAGGCTACGTCCCCAGGGAGAGGTTCCCTCGGATAGGATAACCGTAGCGTCCGAAAGGATACCCGGCGACAGCCTTACCGTGGTGGTCGAGAAGGGGCTTACCTCCGACGAGGGTCCTCTCGGACTTGAGAAGACCGAAAAGGTCACCTTGAAACCCTCGTCGTCCGTAAAGATAACGGGAACCTATACCGAGGCGGAGACGGTCGACAGAGGCAAGATAGTGATCTATACCTCCAGGCCGGTGGATCCCGGAGACGTAAAGGGATATGTCTCCGTCTCTCCCGAGAGGTCCTTCCGGGTGGAGTCGACCTACGGCGGCTTCGCCTTGGTAGGTGAGTTCCCCCCGAGGGAGAGAATAGTCCTGTCCCTTAAAAAGGGACTAGGCGGCGGAGACGGACTCGTGGCCGACGAGAGGCGGACCTTCATCATGCCCGACGTGTCTCGGTCGGTCCGTTTTCCCGTCGCCGGGACGTTCCTGACTCCGTTCGACGATCCCAGGGTAGCTGTGGAGACGGTGAACGTCGACAGGCTGAGACTTCGGGGATGGAAGCTCTACCCCAACAACGTGCCGGTCGCGATGGGAGTCCTGGACGGAGGGTCGGAGCTTTCCACATCCCTGACGAGACGCCTGGAGGACTGGGAGCTCCCGATCGATAACAGGGTTAACGAGACGATACGAGGCGCGGTGGATCTGGAGGCCTATCTCGGCCAGTCCAGGGGGGTCTTCATGCTGGAGGCCTCCGACGAGGACTCCGGATGGACCAGGGCCAGACAGCTGGTTACGCTGACGGACCTAGGTCTTTCCGCCAGGGTCTACGACGACGGCCTGATGGTATGGCTCGACGGGCTGTCCACGGGCAAACCGGTCGAGGGGGCGGAGATATCGGTGTACTCCTCCAGTAACCAGCTTTTGGCGGAGGGAGTCACGGATGGAGACGGAATCTGGTCCGTCGTCCGCGACGGCGACTGGGATCCTCAGCTTCTCCCGTCGGTGGTGGTGGCCCGGCTCGACGAAGACCTGACCTTTCTCTCCCTGTCGGGCAACCTGTTCGCAGACAACGGTCTGGACGTGTCAGGCGCCCCCTGGAACGAGACCTACGAGGGACAATGTCTGCTGCCCCGGGGGATCTTCCGCCCGGGCGAGTCGGTCCAGGTTACCTCGGTGGTGAGAGGCCCCAGGATGTCCCTGCCGGGACGTTTCCCCCTGATGTGGCGATTGGTCGATTCCCTGGGATACGAGATGTTCCGTGGCAGGACCGAGCTGTCATCCTCCGGAACCGCCACGGGGTCCTTCGATCTGCCAGACGCAGCTCCCTCGGGAAAGTACCGCTTCGAGCTGTTCGTGCCGGGCGACGAAGGCTCTCCCCTCGCCGACGCTTCCTTCCTGGTGGAGGACTTCACTCCTCCCAAGATAGAGCTGGGGTTGAACGTCCCGGAGGGACCTCTTGCCTCCGGCGGAACCATGGACCTGTCCTTCCGGGCCGACTATCTTTTCGGAGCGCCAGCGGGCGGTCTTTCCTGGGAGGCCAAGGCCTTCTCCAGGGAATCGGTCTACCGTTCCGAGAGGTTCCCCGACTTCTCCTTCGGCGACGGCGAGGTCTCCTACGAGGGCGGAGAGATCTACCTCGGAGGCGGCGATCTGGACGGCTCCGGAGAGGGGCGCCTTTCCTGGACCGTTCCGGACGACTGGAGAACCCCTCCCATGATAGATCTGGCCGTGAGCCTAAACGTCATGGAGGCAGGCGGCCGCTGGGTTACCCGGACGGAAATCGTCCCATGCGCCTTGAATCCGGTGCAGATAGGGGTTAGATTTCCCGAGGGCGACGTCCTGCCTGACGAGCCGGTTCAGCTGAAAATAGCGGCCGTGAACCCTAAGGACGAGCCGATACGTTCCGGCGAGATATCCTGGACCCTCTTCTCCCTGGTGGATCGCCCTGTCCTCGTGCGGGACGACGGCAGGACCAGGATGAGATGGGAGGAGGAGAGGTCGGAGGTGGCCTCCGGGAAGGCCGAGTTAAAGGACGGCCTGGCCGATCTCACCGTGGTGCCGGAAGGGGATGGACGCTATCTGCTGACTTTCTCCGGGAAGGGAGGTTCCACCGGATCGATCAGATTCGACGCCTGGACCCCCTGGGGAGGAACGTCCAGAAAGGCGGTGCTTCCCGGGAAGGTCGAGCTGACCTTGGACAAGGAGAGCTATAGCTTCGGAGACAGAGCCGTCCTCAGCTACAGCGCTCCCTTTACCGGAACGGGGCTGTTCACCTTCGAGGCCGATGGAATTATAGAGCGGAAGATCGTAGACGTGTCCGAGCCGGAGGGACGGATCGAGTTCGTCCCGTCATCCGAGGCATGGCCGAACGGCTGGTGTACCTTCCAGATAGTGCGTCCCGTCTCCGATAAGGACGAATGGGGCTCCCACAGGGCTCTCGGGGTCGTGCCGGTAAAGATGAACCCCGGCTACAGGGCCTCCGTGTCCCTGGACGTGCCGGAAAAGGCGGAACCGGGCGGGATTCTGAATCTGTCGGTCGAGACAAGAGACGAAGATGGAAAAGCCATCTCGGGAGATCTCTGGGTAGCCCTGGTGGACAAGGGCATATTGGGGCTGACCGGTCACGAGACCCCCGATCCATGGGAGGCCTTCACCGCCAGAAGGGCACTGGCGTCCAGGGCCTCGGACCTTTACGACGAGCTGATGCCCATAGAGTCCAGGGAGACCCCTCTGCTTCATCCCGCCGGAGGTGACGGCGCCGAGGCCAGGGCCGCCTTCGGGGTAAATCTGTCTCCCGTCAGGGCCAGGGGATTCAGGGTCCTCTCTATGGTGAAGACGGTGGCCTCCGAGGGAGGGAAGGTCGATCTTTCCTTCGACCTTCCGGAGTTCTCCGGCGGGGCCAGGGTCATGGCGGTCTTCTCGGGTTCCTCTGTGGGGTCGGCCCATACGGACCTGTCCATATCCCGCCCGATCACCGTCGATCCGACCGTTCCGGACGCTCTGGCTCCGGGAGACATGGTACTGGTGCCGGTGCAGCTCATATCGACGGCGAAGGAGGACCTGAAGCTTCACATGGATATGAAAGCGGAGGGATCTCTGTCTCTGGAGGGAGCGGTCTCCGACGACCTGGTCCTTTCCGCCGGGGAGAGCTCGGTGGTCTACCTGAAGGTTCGCGGTTCCGATCGGGCCGGAACCGGTTCTCTGTCGGTACGGCTTCTCGGAGACGGAATGGACTTCTCCGTCCGCAGGGACACGGTGGTTCGACCTCCCATGCCCAGGATAACCGTTTCCGGAAGCGAGGCTCTCGATAAGGGCGTTTTCGAGATGCCGGAGAAGGGCAGATGGTTCCCCGGAACCCTGAGGGCCTCTCTGTATCTCTCCGGTGCGCCCAACGCCGATCTGATGCCTGTCGTCCAGTTTTTGGACCGCTATCCCTACGGATGCCTGGAGCAGACCGTGTCGGCCCTGTGGCCGTCGGTGACCCTCGGGGATATGGCCGACAGGATTGGACTGTCTATCTCCGTGCCGGACAGAATCGCTCGACTGCAGACCATGCAGCTCTACGACGGCAGTTTCTCCTACTGGCCGGAGGGAGAGGTGGACCGGTGGGGAAGCCTCTACGCAGCCCATCTGCTGGCCTCGATGGCCGAGGAAGAGGTGCCCCTGTCGATGATGCACAGGACCGAGGGATATCTACGGTCGGTTCTCTCCGAGAGCTCCGAGTCGGCTTTCGACCTTTCCCGAAAGGCCTATGCCGCCTATGTCATGTCCCTTTCCGATCAGCCCCCTCTGGGGTGGATGGCCTGGCTCTCGGAGCGTATAGGAGAGATGGATTCTGCCGGTAGGTACCTTCTGGCAGGAGCCTACGGCCTGGCGGGAAAGAGGGATCTGGGGCTCAAGCTGCTGGGAGGGGCGGACCTGTCCGGTTCCGATCGTTACGGTTCCGCCGTCAGGGATATGGCCCTTCGGCTTCTGGCCATGGAGGAGCTGGCACCCGGTTCGTCCGACGAGGCGTTTTTGGCCGCCCAGCTCTCCAAGGCGATAGAGGCCGGCGACCTCTCGACCCACGAGGCCGGTCTGGCGGTCCTCACCTTGGGCCGTTTTTCCCGGAGGAGCGACGTCAAGCCATTCTTCGCCGAGGTGACCGGTGGTGACGATGTCTTCAAGATGGCCGCCGGAGACGAGCTGGCCCTTTCCTCCGATTCCTTCGTGTCCTGGAGGGTGGATAACGCCGGACCGGGACGTCTGTTCTGCGGTTGGAGCCTTTCCGGCGTTCCTCTCGATCCGGTGGAGCCATTCGACAAGGGGATCTCGGTACGCCGTACCTTGAGGAACGCCGACGGAGAGCCGATCGACGGGGACGAGCCCCTCTCGTTGGGAGACGAGGTGGTCCTTTCCATAGAGGCTACCCCCACGGGAAAGGTGAAGGATCTGGTAGTCGTGGACATGCTTCCCGGATGTCTGGAGGTGTGGAAGACACCCTCGGGATTCGTCTCAGGAGGCTCCTCCGTGAGGCGAGACGTGCGTTTCGATCGGGTGCTGTTCTTCCCCTCGTCGGTGGAGAAGACCTTGAAACTGGAATATCGTTGCCGCGTCACGGCCAGAGGGGATTTCCTGTGGCCTCCGGTCTACGCGGAGGGAATGTACGATTCATCCATCAGGAGCGTGAGCGGCGGAGGCCGTCTCTCGGTCCGATAGGCCGTCATGAAAAGAAAATTTCTGTTGTGCGCGATTCCGGGGCTGCCCTTAGCGGCGGCCCTGGCCGTTTGGATCGCCTCTTTCGCCGTAAGCCCGGTTACCGTTCGGGAGGTGGCCTCTCTGGATCGGTCTCCCCGGGTCACCGATCGGGACGGAGACGTCTTGTGGGTGGGACTCACCTCGGAGGACAAACTCTGTCTGCCCCTTTCCCTGGACGAGATGGGGAGATGGCTGCCGTTGGTCTTGATAGAGGTGGAGGACCGACGTTTTCGGGATCACCACGGAGTGGACTGGCTCGGTCTGGTTCGGGCCGCGGTCCAGAACGTTCGAAGCGGCGGCATCGTCTCGGGAGGGTCCACGATAACCAGCCAGCTGATAAGGATGGCAAGGCCCAGGGAAAGGACCTTCTCCGCCAAGGCCAGGGAGTTCCTCCAGGCCATCGACCTGGAGCGTAGGCTATCCAAGGACGGGATACTGGAGATGTACCTGAATCGGGCTCCTTTCGGCGGAGTTCTTCAAGGAGCCGGGGCCGCCTCCCTCGGGTGGTGGGGAAAATCTCCGAAGGACCTCTCCCTGGCGGAGGCCGCCGTCTTGGTGGCCATGTTGAAGGGCCCCACCAGATACCGTCCCGACCTCCATCCCGAGAGGCTTCGGGCCAGGAGAGACCGGATACTGAGGGATCTGGGCAAGAGAGGGGGCGTCTCGGAAGAGGCGGTTATCCTTGCCATGGAGGAGCCCCTGCCCGGCGGTATCTCCATTCCTGATCGAAATTTTCTGTTCGTGTCGAAGGTGTTGGAGGACTCCCCCGAAGGGGGCCGGTCCACCCTGGATCGACAGGTCCAGATTCTCCTGGAGAAGGCCGTCTCCTCGGCTTTGCGGGGGATGCCCAGGAAGGTGACCGGGGCGGCGGCCCTTGTAGACAACCGAGACGGTTCCGTCAGAGGCTACGTGGGGAACGGTCGGTTCGACCAGGACAGATCCTGGAGCTGGGTGGACTGTTGCGATTCTCCTCGTTCGCCCGGGTCCACCTTGAAGCCCTTCGTCTACGCCATGGCCTTCGAGGTGGGACTGCTGTCCCCGTCGTCCTTGATGGCGGATACCCCTCTGTCCTTGTCCGGCAGGGCACCTAGAAATTTCGATCTTCGCTATCGCGGCCCGGTCTCCGCCTCGGACGCCTTGGCGGACTCGTTGAACGTACCGGCCGTGAGGGTCCTTAGATCCGTCGGATCGGAGCGTTTCCTCCACCGTCTCAGGACGTTGGGATTCTCCCTTTTGAGGGAGGACGGCGATCACTACGGCGATTCCCTGATCCTCGGAGGATGCGAGGTCACCCTGCTGGAGCTTCTGAGGGCTTTCTCGACCCTGGCGACCTGGCGAAGCCGTCCTCTGTCCTTTCTGGAGGGGACGGGAGGGGACCGATGGCAGGATTCTCCTTTTTCCGAAGAGAGCTCCTTCCTAGTGGGGGAGATACTCAGGGATTCGGACAGGCTCTCCCCTTATCTGAGATCTCTCCTGTCCGGCAAGGCGGAGATGGCCTTCAAGACCGGGACCTCCTACGGATTCAGGGATGCCTGGGCTGTTGCCTGGAACGAGAGCTGGACCCTTGCAGTGTGGTTCGGAGATCCCGAGGGTACACCTCATCCCGAGCTGGTAGGCCTTTCCGCCTCTGTCCCGGTCGTAGTAGAGGTGATGTCCAGGCTGGGAGGGACCATGCCCCTCCCTCCCGCGGGGGTGTCCAGACGAACGGTCTGTTCCCTCTCCGGTCTGCCTCTCAACTCCGCCTGTCCCTCCGGGGAGGATGCCTGGTATATACCGGGGGTGTCGCCGGAGGGCCCCTGCGACCTGCACCGATGGACCGGCGGAAGGTCGGTCACGGTACTCCCTCCGGAGCTGGCGGCCTGGGGGAAGGCTAGGGAGTCCTGCTTGACCATAGTCTCTCCTCTGGACGGGGCGGAGTATCTCATGCCCCCTCTGGGAGAGCCTCCGAGGATCCCCCTTTCCTGCGAGGGGGCGTCGGGAAAGGTCTCCTGGTTCGTCGACGGACTTCACCTGGGGACGGTCCCGGAGGGAAGAAGGCTCTTCTGGTCCATCTCGGAGGGGCGGCACAGGATATCGGCGGTGGACGAAAGGGGCAGGAGCGACAGGGCGGTAGTGAAGGTAACGCCCTGGAATAGATAGAGGATATCCTACAAAAACACTTGACTTTGTTCTCTCCAGAGGGCATAATTTCATAGGAGGTCGATAGACCTACAGCATTGAGACGAAGGAGGTTCTAGATATGAAGTTCGGAGAACTGCTTCAGAGCGGGGATTGGAAGGGCGAGAAACACGTACCGGTGATCGAGGCTCCCGAGAAGGTGAAGGCGGGAGAGTCTTTCGACGTAACCTTGAGCGTCGGCAAGGAGATAGCCCATCCCAACACGACGGAACATCACATCTGCTGGATAAAGCTTTCCTTCAAGCCCGAAGGGGATAAGTTCGGTTACGAGGTGGCCAAGGTCGATTTCGACGGTCACGGGGCCTCCGTGAAGGGAGCCAACGAGGGGCCGGTCTTCACCGATCCCTACGGTGTGGTGAGGTTGAACCTGAAGACCTCTGGAACCCTCATAGCCACTTCCTACTGCAACATCCACGGTTTCTGGGAGTCCTCTCAGGATATCGTAGCGGAGTAAAGCAAACCTTTGTCCATGAGAAAAGGAGGCCTCAGGCCTCCTTTTTTTCGTCCACATCGTTTTCGACCGAGGGAAGGGGAGGCAGGTCGCTTCCGAAGGGGAGACGGGGCATATCTTCCTTGCCTATGGCGAAGTCCTCGTCCCGTTCCATTTCGTCCAGTACCTCCTTGGCCTCGGCGCTCCCGCCTTCCATAGCCATGGTAAGCCATGTCTTGGCGGCTTTCACGTCCCTGGAGACGGCGTTTCCCCTCTCGTAGAGGCATCCCAGATAGAACTGTGCGTCCCTGTACCCCTCCTCGGCCGCTCTGGAGAACCAATGGAAGGCCGAGCTCTCATCGGGAGATAGATAGGGGCCTCCGTAGAGATACAGGACCGCCAGGTTGTACTGGGCAGGTACGTAGCCCTGTTCCGCCGACAGGGAGAACCATCTCAGAGCCGCCGGGTCGGACTGAGGAAGCCCCTCTCCCGTTATGTAGCGGATGCCCAGTTCGCACTGGGCCGGGGCGTATCCCGCCTGGGCCGCTCTCTCCATCCACATGATCGCCGACGATCGAAGCTCTTCGTCTCCCGAGTCACAGAGGCACAGTCCCAGGTTGTACTGGGCCTGGAGGTTTCCCTGTTCCGCCGATTCGGAGAACCAGCTCATGGCGGCGCTATGGTTCTTTACCAGACCGTCTCCCTTCAGGTACATGGCTCCCAATGTGAACTGGGCCTTGTCCGACCCCTGCTCTGCGGCTTTTCTTATCCACTTCACCGCTTCCATCTTGTCGGGAGACACCAGTTTACCTTCGTCGTAAGCCAGGCCCAGTCTCAACATGGCCCGCCTGTCTCCTGCGGATGCGGCTTGATAGAGTCTGTTAAGGGCCGAGATCTCTCTCACAGGACCTCCGTCGTCTCCGGCGAAGAGACACCCCAGAGAATAGGGGGCGTCCCAGCTTTCGGCCTCGATAGCCTTTTCAAGCAGCTCTATCGCCCTTTGTCTGTCTTTTTCGACCCCTCTGCCCTTTTGATAGAGCAGAGCCAGGTTGTAAAGGGCGTAGGGATCTCCCTGTTTTGCGGCCTTGCCCAGCCAGGCCGCCGCGGCGGAGGGCACGAGAGCCACTCCGTCTCCCCGTTCGTATTGGACTCCCAGATTACACTGAGCTCCAGGATGACCCTGGAGAGCCGCCTTTCTGAACCATCTGGCCGCCTCGGCTGTGTCCCTGGGGACCGCCTCTCCCCGAGAGTAGAGCAGTCCCAGGTTGTACTGGGCCGATGGATAGCCTGACTTGCCTGAGGCTATTAAATGCTCGATGGCCTCCTTCTCGTCTCTAGGAACTCCGGCTCCTCGAAGGTACATCAGTCCCAGTGCGCATTGGGATTCGGCGTTTCCCCGGTTTGATGCCTTTCGGAACAGTTCCGCCGCCTTCGAGAGGTCTCTGGGAATCTCATCGCCCTCTCTGTACAGCGTTCCGAGGGAGTATTGGGCTTCCGGGAGCCCCAGTTCGGCCGCTTTTTCCAGCCATAGGAGCGATTTTTCCAGGTCCTTGGGCAGGGAGGAGCCTTTTCTGTAGATAACAGACAGGTTGTACTGGGCCTCCGGTATACCCTGTTCCGCCGCCCTCCTGTACCAGAGAGCCGACAGGGTTGGGTCCTTCTCGACCCCTGTGCCCCTTTCGTAAAGGGTGGCGAGGGCGTACTGAGCCGGTCCGTGCCCCTGTCTCGCCGCCAGTCCGAACCAGTTCGCGGCTTCCTTGAAGGAGCCTCCCTGTTGGCGGCATAGCTGACCCAGGAGGTACTGTGCCTCCGGGTTGCCCCTGTCGGAAGCCATCTTGAGCCAGTCCTTGGCCTCCTCTTCCCTTCCGTTTCGGAGGAGGAACGCTCCGTAGGATAGTTGAGAATCGTCGTATCCCTCTCTGGCCGCTTTTTCGAGCCATTTATCCGCTTCCTCGACCAGTTTGGGATCGTCGCTTTTTCCCAGGAGGATCCCCAGATCGTGCTGAGCGTAGATATGGCCTCCCTCTGCCGCCTTTCTCAGAAGCTCGACGGCCTTGCCCTCGTCTTTCTCGATTCCTCTGCCGAGGGAGAGAAGCCTGCCTAGGTTGTAGCATCCCGATATGCTGCCCCCTTCGGCCGCCATGGCGAACCACCTGGCTCCGTCTTCGTAGCGGGGGGCTCCCTCGTCGGGGCTCATCGCCATCATACCCAGTGCTATCTGGGCCGTCTGGTGTCCCTGGGAGGCCGCCTTCTCGAGCCAGTAGGTCGCCTTATAGTTGTCCTTGGGCGTTCCCTCTCCGTCTCGGAACATCAGGCCGAGGTTGTACTGTCCGTCGGCGGATCCGCCCTTCGCCGCCTCTTTGTACCACTTCATTGCCTTGCCCTTGTCCTGGGAGACTCCGTTCCCCTGATCGTAGAGGTATCCCAGGGTACACTGCGCCAGAGGGTCCCCTTTTTCCGCCTCCGGGAGGAGGTGGGTATAGGCGTCCTTGTATCTTTTCTCCGAGTAGGCCTTTACTGCCTGTCTCATGTCGGCTTTCGCCGGACCCGCGGAGAGGAGCATGGATAGAGCGAAGGAGAGGAGCGTAGCTCGTTTTATCGTCTTAGAGGAAAGTCTCATCTTTCGTTCCTCAGTCCATCGACGCCAGGTATCTCAGGAATTCCCTGATATCCTCCCCGCTCGTCCAGGGCACGTTGAAATTTTTTGCGTCCCTGAGCGAGTTATCCCTTCTCCCGAGCACGATACAGCTGAAGTCGCTGTTGTTGAAGGCGATGTCCAGCTTGTAGCGGGTGGTGAAATCTTCGTCCAGGACGACGATCTTCCCGTCCGGGGTCAGACACGGTCTGAGCCCCTTTTCCTGGAAAAGCCTCTCTATTTTGTTGGATAGTACGTCGGCGATATTCTCCATGGACCGTCATTCCTTTTCTTGGTGTCTTAAGTCCCAGCCCCGTGAGCCTAAAGTCCCTAGGGCATGAGCCTCTAGCAGTGTTTTGTCCATCCAAGTATAACAGAACCGATCCCTTTGGATATGAAAAAGGCCTTCGATCTGCCAATCGAAGGCCATGCGAGTGGGGTGAGGAAAGTCCGTTTTTAGCGGATGCCCTCGAAAGGACCGCGATAGCGAACCGAGTTGACCTCGAATTTCGCCGCGAACCGTCGCTCCTGGGGTATGGGGTCGCAGAGGGTGTAGCCTACGAAGGGGCCCTTGAATTCCTCGGCGACGTAAAAGGTTGCGTTGCTTCTCATCGTGGTTGTGGTCATGATCGACACTCCTTTTCTAGGCTTGATTTTCCTGTCTCTTGTTTTTCTTCTCTGTTGTGAGTCGGGTATAAAAAAAGCGGGGTCCTCTAAGAGGGCCCCGCTCTCGGCAGATCGTCGTCACATGGCGACAACGGCACCGGGAGGAGACCCGCAGCCGATAATTAGGACGACTATCATGACGATTATGGATATGTTAAAGCTTCTTCCTGCCATCTCGGGTTCCTCCTATCCGATCGTTGTCTGAAAAGTTTAAGTTATTCTATCTCCGGTCTTCGGGGCTGTCAAGTGGCTAACGGAAAAAATGTAGGGCATCTGTAAAAACTCACGTCCGAGGAGTGACGTTTTTAGAGATGCCCTATTAGGAACGATTGTGATTTTCTATCTTACCCTCTCGATGATATACTTTCGTTAAGGATAAACGAGGTTTTCTAAAACGGCTTTCGTGAGCTTTTGATTTTTGATATGGAGGATTGAACATGATTACTTTGGCCGGTATGGATAGCGAGAGTATAAAGGCCCGAAAGGGCAGGGTTATGCTCGTGGGAGTCTGTCTCTTTTTGTTGGGGGCTCTGGCTGTGTCCATGCCCTTCATGGCTTCGCTGGCGGTGGAGACGTTGGTGGGATGGCTCATGGTCTCCGCCGGTGTCGTCCAGGCCGTCAGCGGATACAGGGAGAGACGGCAGGGCCGTAGCGGAGCAGGGGCTTTCCTGTGGGCTCTGTTGGCCGCTATGACGGGGATAATACTTTTGGCCAAGCCCCTGAGCGGCGTGGTTACCCTGACCATGATCCTGAGCGTCTACTTTGTCCTCGAGGGAGTCTTCAAGGTCTTCACCGCCCTTAAGCTCAGAGGGCTCGTAGGATGGGGCTGGCTCTTGGTCAGCGGTATCCTTTCGCTCTTACTGGCGGGGTTGATCTGGCATAACCTTTTCGCCGCTGCCTGGGGAGTCGGGCTTCTGGTGGGCATAAACCTGCTCTTCACCGGGGCGACTTTGTTCGCCCTCGGGGTGAGACTTGGAAAGGAGCCATCGTAGAATGAGACTTCTGACCAGAAGCGACTTCGACGGCCTGATGTGTGCCGTGCTTTTGAAGGAGATGGGGGTTATGGACGAGAGGAAGTTCGTCCATCCCAAGGACATACAGGACGGACTGGTGGAGGCCGACGAGAACGACGTTCTGGCCAACGTCCCCTATCTTCCGGGATGCGGTCTGTGGTTCGACCATCACGCTTCCGAGGTGGAGAGGGAGGAGATGTTCCGCCACCACTGGGAGGGGGCCTGCGATCCGGGTGCCAAGAGCTGCGCCAGGGTCATCTTCGACTATTACGGTGGAGCGGAGGGGCCGCTCGCAAGACTTAGCTATCTGGTGGACGTGGCGGACAAGGCGGATTCTGCGGACTTCTCCAGGGAGGAGATACTGAATCCGGAAGGGTGGGTCCTTCTGTCCTTCGTCATGGATCCCAGGACCGGCCTGGGCCGTTTCAGAGACTACAGAATATCGAACTACCAGCTCATGGACGACCTGGTCGAATATCTGAGAAACCACGACATAGACGAGATACTGGCCCTGGAGGACGTCGAAGAGAGGGTCGTCCGCTACAGGAGACATCAATCCCTTTTCAGGGAGATGCTCACCAAAAAGAGCAGAGCCGAGGGAGACGCCATAGTCATAGATTTCGTCGGCAACGACGAGGCCTACGTCGGCAATCGTCATATAGAGTACGCCCTTTACCCCGATCAGAACATCTCCGTCTGGCTCTTCGACGGCAAGAACGCCGAGTTCTGCGTGATATCGGTGGGACACTCCATCTTGAACAGGACCTCCTCGGTGGACGTGGGAAAGCTCATGCTCCGTTTCGGAGGGGGAGGTCACTTCAGGGTGGGCACCTGTCAGATTCCCTACGAGGATCGCCACAGGGTACTGGAGGAGATTCTCGAGGAGATCAACGACGGCAGTTCCACTTAAAAAGATTCGTAAATATTTCGTTTAGGGAGACGGCTGAAAAGCCGTCTCCCTTTTACTTTATCGTCATCTTGTCGTTACATCCCCGACATCCTGGTCCTGTACCCTCTGAATGGAGGTGGTATCGGTGTCGGGAGCGACTATATTGGAGATATTTCCGTCCCGCGCTTTGGAGGAAGTTCTCTGTCGAAACGGGGTGAAGACGGTGTTTCAGCCTGTGGTGGATCTTTTCGGTGCCAAGATATGGGGCTACGAGGCCCTTTCCAGGGGAGTTCCCCCGATGGATTCACCGACGGAGCTTTTCGACGCCGCCGACCGGTTCGGGAAGCTCTGGGAGCTGGAGCAGATGTGTCGTGACAGGGCGATGGACCGTATGTCCTCCGTAATAGACTCGGAGGACAAGAGATTTTTCATCAACGTGACCCCTACCGTGTTTCTGGACGACCGTTTTCCAGAGAGCTTCAACGGCTTCGTGGTGGAGCGTTGCGGTATAAGGGCGTCCAGGGTGGTGATCGAGCTGACCGAGAGGGCGGAGGTCTCGGATTACGGCAAGCTCTCCCGTCGGGTGGAGGAGATGAAGGAGCAAGGATTCCGGATAGCCATAGACGACATGGGATCGGGGCACTCGGGGCTTCTCATGTTGGCCTCCTGCATACCGGACTACATAAAGCTGGACATGGGGCTGGTCCGGGATATCCACGAGGAGCCTAGAAAACAGCATATAGTCCGCTCTCTCATAGGCCTGGCGTCCCAGGTGGAGTCTAGAATAGTCGCCGAGGGGGTCGAGACCTGGGAGGAATTGGAGACCCTCATGAGGCTGGGCATAAGGTTCGTCCAGGGATTCCTGTTCGCCGTGCCCTCCGAGGGGCCGGCGGAGCTGGCCGACGACTTCAGGGAGAGGGTGCAGTCCATATGGAAGGACCTACAGCAGAGGGAGGGCGAGAACCTGGACGGCTTGCTCTCTCTCACCACCAGGGCCAAGGCGATGCAGAAAAACGAGTGTTCCTGCAAGGAACTTTGGTATCTGATGAAGAACACCGCCGAGTTCGACCACGTGGTGGTTCTTGACGGGGCGAAGCCGGTGGGACTGATAACTAGAAACGACTTCGCCGCCAAGATGGGCGGGGCCTACGGTTTCCATCTCTTCCAGAACCGACCTATAGAGGAGGCGGCGAAGAGGAACTTTCTGTCGGTGAGCCACAGTTGTTCGGTCCGTCTTCTGTCCCGGCTGGCCATGGAGAGGTGTCCCGAGGATATCTACGATCCCGTGGCAGTGGTGGACGCCAGAGGCGGCTATCTAGGGACGGTCACCATGAAGCAGGTGATAGCCCGTTCCGCCGAGATAGAGATCCGTCAGGCCCTGACCTGCAATCCCCTGAGCGGCCTCCCCGGAAACCAGGACATACAGCGCTGGATATCCTGCGCCCAGCAGGGAGGAGGGGCCTTCTCTCTGATATACGCCGACCTGGACCGCTTCAAGGAGTACAACGATACCTACGGATTCGTCGAGGGGGACGAGCTGATAAAGCTCACGGCGTCGGTCCTTCAGGAGGGGCTCATGGAGCTGGGATGCCGGGCCATGGTGGGCCACGTGGGAGGCGACGATTTCGTCGCGGTTATCTCCGGCCCCTTGCCGGAGGACTATCTCGACGCCATATGCAGGGAGTTCGACCGCCGCAAACTCGTTCACTTCAAGGACGAGGACGTTCGAGCCGGAGGATACAGATCCACCGACAGAAAGGGGGAGGTCTGTCGAGTTTCTCTGGTAACCCTCAGTCTGGCTGTGTTGGACAGCGGCAGACTGGGTGACTCCCTCCATCCGGCGAGGATCGCCGAGATAGCCGCATCTCTGAAGCATATGGCCAAACGACGCACCTCCGAGCTGGGCAGGAGCGCCTGGGTTCAGGAGAGGCGATCCTATAGCACCTCCGAAGGGTAGGTTTTCCGATATGTCCCTGAGAAAAAAGCTGGTCTTTCTGGTGATAGCCATATGCGTCGCCATGGCCGGTCTGTCTCTGCTCTCCTCAAGAGGAGCCAGGGCGACCGTATCGGACCTTCTGGACGGAGGGCAGAACAGGGAGAGCAGGAGCTCCGCCGCGGCGGTGGCCAACTGGCTGAGGTCCATGGAGAACGTCCTGACCACCGGGAGCAGAAACCTGTCCTTCATGATAGAGGACCTGGGGCTTCTTCCGGGAACCGCCGGGAACTACATGAGAAACCTGACTGAGACCTCTCTTTCCATGGGGCTTTCCGACATCTACCTGGCTCTTCCCAACGGTCGTTTTATGGACGGAAACATGTGGTTTCCCGAGGAGGACGATTACGATCCCAGGGCGGAGGGGTGGTATAGGAGAGCCGAGGAAGAGGGAGCCATGGTGCTCTCGTCCCCCTGGATCTCCCCCAGATCGGAGGAGCCTGTCATGACGCTCTCTCTGCCGGTCTACTCCCTGTACCAGGAGGGGCGGCTGCTGGGGGTGATGGGAGCGGATATTCCCGTGTCCTCCTTCGTCTCGGAGATAGATTCTCTCTCCTCCGATGGGGCGGTTATACTGACGGCGCCGGACGGAGGGGTCTTGGCGGACAACCTTGACGACGGCGAAAGGGAGTCTATGGCGGCGGTATTCGACGCGATCGAGGAGGGAAGTTTGGACGAGGTCCCGGTCAGGACCGTGGACATCGCAGACAGCCGCTACAGAGTGCTCTCCTTCCTTCTTCCCAAGGGACTCTTTCTCTCCCTGGCCTCGGACGAGGCGTCTCTGCTGGCCCCTCTCAGGAGAATCGAGAGAGGTCAGACGGCTCTGGTGGCCATAGCGTTCGTCCTGGTGTCTCTGGTCATGTGGCTGTTCTGCCGGAGTTTTATGAACCGCATCGCCAGGCTCACTTCCGTGGCCGAGGCGGCCATAGGAGGGGATCTCACCGTCCGCTGCGCCATGGCGGGATGGGACGAGCTGGCCCGGGTCGGAATGGCCATGGACGGCCTGGTGGACTTTCAGAGGACGGTACTCCAGACACTGAGGGACGGAAACGGCAGCATCCTGTCCAGCTCTTCCGGACTAGGGCAGGTGGCGGGCAGAATAGAGAACGTCTCCGCCGGGTTGCAGGAGGCCAGCTCGATATTGACCGAGGCCATGAACGAGAGCATCGAGGCGGTCAAGGCCGCCGAGGAGGGGGCTGCCTCCGTGACCGAGGGAGCCCACCACGTGGCGTCTTTGGTGGAGGAGGCAAAGAGAAGTTCGGACAGGACTCTGGGAGAGGTTCGAAAGGCCACGGAGCTGGCCCGCCAAAACGGCGGAGGCATGGCCTCCCTGGCCGAGGATTTCACCTCCGTGTCGTCCGTGGCGGAGAGGCTGAGAGAGGGAGCCTCCGGCATAGAGTCCTTCGTCACCACCATAGGGAACATAGCGGAGCAGATCAACCTGCTGGCCCTGAACGCGGCCATAGAGGCGGCCCGGGCCGGAGAGTCCGGCAGAGGTTTCGCCGTGGTCGCCCGCGAGGTCAGAGATCTCTCCGAGGAGAGTCGAGCCGCTGTGGCCAGGATAAGGGCTCTTTCCGACTCGGTCGTCTCCGACGTCACGGAGTTGGGAGGGATAGCCTCCGAGGGCGACGAGGCGGTTAAGGCGAACCAGAGCAGGTCGGAGAACCTCTATCTGGCGTTGGAGGCCATAGAGGCGGAGGCGGTGGACGTAAGCGAGAAGGCCGCCGGAGTGCTGGAACGGTCGGAGAACCAGACGAGACACAACGGCGAGGTCTCCGCCATGCTGTCCAGTCTCTCCGAGATGGCCGCCAAGGCGGCTCTGAGGGCGGCAGAGCTGGAGGATTCGGTGACGTCCCTCCTGGACGGAGTAGCGGGGCTCGGCCGGGAGAACCGAATCCTCGTCGACCTGGCGGGGCGACAGGAGGCCCTTATAGACCGTCATCGCCTCTAGGGGTGATGAATATTTCGAATTTTGGGTCTTTTATTTTCCCCTTGTCGTATAATGCTAACCGTGGTATCGTCTCATCCAACAACGAAATAAGCTGTTTATCCAGAGTCGGGGGAGAGAGTCAGCTCGCAGATCCCGCACCAACCTGCTTTACGGCAAGGTGGTCCTGCTGACATCGATGAGGAGCGACGGTCCTTTAAAAGGCCTTCCCATCGGGAAGGCCTTTTAAAGGACCGTAAAATATCCTTGAGGAGGCGTTTTCACCATGAAGAGAATCGCGTTTTTGGCGGCTTCGGTCCTGATAGCCGGGCTGATCCTGTCCGGTCCGGCAGTTGCCGGGACCTTGGTAGTAGGGGCTACTCCGTTACCGCACTCGGAGCTTCTGGAACTTGTAAGGGGAGATCTCGCAGAAAAGGGCGTCGATCTGAAAATAGTTGAGTTCACCGATTACGTCAGGCCCAACATGGCCCTGGACGAAGGGTCGTTGGACGCCAATTTCTTCCAGCATCTGCCCTATCTGGAGGGTTTCGCCAGGGATCACCGCCTGGATCTCGTCTCCGCCGGATCTATACACGTGGAGCCCCTGGGTCTCTACTCGGGAAAGCACGACTCTCTAAACGACCTCCCCGACGGGGCGGTCATAGCGATCCCCAGCGACAGCGTCAACGGAGGCCGCGCTCTGCTGCTGCTCCAGGCCGAGGGGTTGATCTCCCTCTCCGATTCGTCCGGGCTGGAGGCTACCGAGTTCGACGTTGAGGACAATCCCAAGGATCTCCGTTTTCGTCCCATCGAATCGGCTCAGCTTCCCCGGGTCCTTCCCGACGTGGACGGAGCGGTCATAAACGGAAACTACGCCATGGAGGCTGGCCTGAAACCCACCGAGGACGCCCTGTTGCTGGAGGGAGCCGATTCTCCCTACGCCAATATAGTGGCGGTAAGGGCCGGCGATGCCGACAGGGAGGACGTGAAGGCTCTGGTGGAGGCTCTCCAGAGCGACAGGGTACGGGATTTCATACTCGAAAACTACGGAGGAGGGGTCGTTCCCGCCTTCGGACCGGGCAAGAAGTAAGCCGCTGAAGAGAAGGGTGGAGTCGGACTAGACCGGCTTTACCCTCCTCTTTCTCCAGGATATCGAGTTTCCTTTGCCCATGTCCATCCGTCTTCCCGCCGCTATTAACGCCTCGGATATGGAGTCAAGCTCCGGAAGATGGTCCAGTTCCAACCCAGTCTTGCCCGGATAGAGCCTGTAATGATCTCGATAGCGAGGCGGAGTTATGTTGGGCATGAGGACGTTAGCCCCGGCGGCAAGCATGGCCTCTCGTCCTCCGGGAGACAGGGAACCGGCGGCGGTGGTGGCCGGTATGTTGGCGTCGGGCAGCATCAGCCTGAGCATGGCGGTCAGCCTGACCGTCTCCTCCATGGACCCGGACGGACAGTGGGCCAAGGGGGTCTCGGGATTGGCTATGAAGGGCCCTATCCCCACCATGTCCAGGTCGAGGTCCCTGCACAGGGCCAGATTTCCCCGGCTTGTCTCCTCGGTCTCGCCGGGCAGTCCCACCATGAAGCCAGAGCCCAACTCGATACCGGCCTCCCTCAGGTCGACCAGGGCCTTTAGGCGTTCCGAGAGGGAAACCCCGTCTCTGAGCAGTCTGTGGAGCTCGCCGTCGCAGGTCTCGAACCGCAGAAGATAGCGGTCCGTTCCGGCGGAGGCGAGGGCTCGATAGTCCTCTCTCTCCATGATGCCGCAGCTCAGCGTTACAGCCGCCTCCGGAGCCCGCCTTTTTATGTCCTCCACGGTACGGCAGAGCCTCGAGGCGGGCCATGCCGGGTCCTCTCCTCCCTGAAGGACGAAGGTCCTTATCCCGGCCCGGTATCCCTGGTTCACCGAGGTGAATATCTCCTCTTCGTCCAAACTGTATCGACGGACCCGGCTGTTGTCCCTTCGAAGGCCGCAGTAGAGGCAGTTCTGGCGGCATCGGTTTGTGAATTCAAGTAGACCGCGAATCCACACTCCGTCGCCGTAGCGGCTCCTCCTGAGAGCGTCGGCCTGACGGATCAGCGTTATTTCGTTCTGTTCGTTCAAAACGATACGCTCCTGTAAAGTGCGTGCTCCACCGGGAAGGGCTCGAGGGCTCTAGGTAGAAGCCCTTTCCCCCAGGCGAGAAACAGGCCGTAGTTTGTTCCGGGGATTTTGTTTTCCTTCAGAAGCGAAACTCTCTTCATCATTTCTCTTCTGGTTACCATGCAGCCGGCGCAGTTGATGACGAAATCGTAGTTGCGCAATTCATTGGAAGAGGGGATCTCCTGTTTTAGCTCGAAAGATACGTCGGGGCGGACCTTCTTTCTGAACAGGTTCGGTATCTTCACGGTCCCTATGTCGTCGTTCATCCTGTGATGTTTGCAGGCCTCCAGGACCAGGATTCTTCCGCCCGGCGGTACTTCCTTTAGTTTTCCCAAGCTCTCTACAAAAAAGCCCAGGTCCCCTTTCTTTCTGGCGAAGACGATGGAGAACGAAGTGAGCAACTGGTCTTCCGGTAATGCAGCCCCAACCTCTGAGAAGGCTTGGCTGTCCGTTATAACCAGTGAAGGTCTTTCCTTGAGGGCGTCGTAGCAATGGGAAAGCCTCTTCTCCGTCGTTACCGTCATCACGCAATCCTTGTCCAGGATGTCCCTTATAGTCTCAACCTGAGGCAGTATCATCCTGGCCTTCGGGGCCGAAGCATCTATAGGCGTGACCAGCAGAATCATCTCTCCCGCCTGGACTAGTCCCTCCAACGGAGTTATTTCTCTCTCAATTTTGTCGGAGAAACGTTGCAGAGCCATGTCCAGATCCTCTATTCCGTGACCGGAACGGTTGTCCACCAGTATTTTCCTGAATCCCGGGGCAAACACGCTTTTTTCGTCGCATATGCCCGAATCTGCGAAGGTCAGCACCGTCAGACATGGCAGGTTTCGCCGTCTAAGCCTCTCTGCGAGGGCCTCTTCTTGCGCCGTCGGGGGGACGTCTCCTCTGGTGACGAACAGGACTATGTCCGCCGTCTCCAGTTTGCGTTCGCTTCTCTCGACCCTCATGGATCCGAGCTCGTCGTCGAGGTCGTCGAATCCGGCGGTGTCGACCACCGAAACCGGGCCCAGAGGCCCCATCTCCATGGCGTGGACCACAGGATCGGTGGTGGTGCCCGGCCGGTCCGACACTATGGACGCCGAGGTGCGAAGCAGGTTGTTGGTCAGAGACGACTTGCCGCTGTTTCTAAGTCCGTAGATCACCAGGGTCAGCCTCTCCGCCTTGGGGGTGGTCAGCATGGGAGCCCTCCTCTCACAGATAGCGGCGGATATCTTCCCGGTCCTTCCTCTTCTTCGGCCTCGGCCTGTCGTCGGGCCATCCGACCGTCAACATGACGTCGAGCCGCGAGGTTTTCGGAAGTCCGAGGGCCGATTTGACCGCCTTTTCGTTGAACCAGCCTATCCAGCAGGTGCCGAGTCCCAGCTCCGTCGCCTTGAGGGTCAGGTGGTCCACCGCTATGGCTACGTCCATGGTCTCGTACCTCACGTTTCGGACCATCCCGGCGAGCCACGGGGCGGCCTTCTCCCGTTTCAGGGTCTCCACCGCCACTATGACCGGGGCCTCCTGGACGAAACGGTTCAAACCCCTGCCGTATATTCCCGAGTTCATGGCGTCCGCAACCGCGTTTTTAGCCTTCTCCGATCGACATACGTGAAAAAACCAGGGCTGGGAGTTGCAGGCGCTGGGGGCCATTCGGGCCGCGTCCAGACAGGCCTCGAGGATTTCCTCGGGAACTGGTTCGGGGCTGTATTTTCTGACGCTTCGCCTTTCAATAATAAGACGGTCAAGCATGGTCCTTCGGTTCCTCTCCGAGCCACCGGGAGATGGCCGCCTTTACCGATCTCGACATCTCGAATGAAAAGGGTGCGCCGTTTTTTCGAAGGTACATTTTCTGCGCTCCGTTTTCCGCAGGGGCCCCGATCTTCGTTATGGACCACAGTCGTCTGTGCTCTTCCATGATATCGAAGACTTTTTCGTCCGTCTTACGGTAGACGTCTCTGTGGACGACGATCTCCATCGGAAGTCTCCCTCTTCGTGGAGGCCGTTCTCCGTCGGGGTAGTGACCGTAACATACCAGAGCTATCGGAAAGGTCCACCTGGGAAGGTCGAAGATTTCCCTGTGTCTCTCGTAGTTTTCCATGATATCGCCTATATAGCACGATCCTATTCCCAGGCTTTCGGCCGCTATTACCGAGTTCTGTGCGGCTATCAGGGCGTCGCAGCAGCCGAGCATCAGGTCCGATTCCTCCGGTTCCCGCCAGGTCAGTCCGTGTTCGTCGCACATTTTCGGCACCCCTCCGTGGACGAAGAAATCGTGCCATCTCTGCTGATCGGCCAGAAAAAGCAGCACCAGAGGGGCCTTGGCTATGAAGGGCTGACCGTCGCAGGTCTCGACCAGACTTTCCTTTACCGCTTGATCGGTTATCTCGATTATGGAGTAGAGCATCATGTTTCCCGCCGTGGGAGCCGCCATCGCCGCCGATAATATGGAGAGACGTTCCTCCTCGGAAATCGGACGATCCGCATAACGGCGCAGCGATGTCCTGGTTTGCAGCGTTTTTTCCGTGGCGTTCATCTTTCTCCCTCCTTTTCGTTGAGCAGGAGAATAAGGTATCCGGCGGCCTTCGGGCCGCCGGAGTGTGTTTCGTCAGATCTTATGACGTTTGAAGTAGTGCGTGTGGAGAAGGTGATGTGATTTCTCACCCAGCGGTTTGCCGAGATATTCCTCGTAAAGCGCCTTGATGGAGGGATTTTCGTGGGATTTGCGTATCGGCTTGCCCTGGTCCTCCCTGTAGAGCGCCTCGGCCCTCTTAGCTATTATATCCATGTTTCCGTGATGGTAGGGCTGTCCTCCGCCGCCTACGCAGCCTCCGGGGCATGCCATTATCTCTATGGCGTGGAACGGTTCGACCTCGTTGTTTTTCACCGCGTCCAGAAGTCGTCTCGCGTTGCCGAGTCCGTGGGCTATACCGATGTGAAGGGTCAGATCTCCCACGGGGATCTTTGCCTCTCTGCACCCTTCCAGTCCTCTGAGGACCTCGAACTCGACCCTGTCCAGACTATGCCCGGTGGCCCATTCGGCGGCGGATCGTACCGCAGCCTCTATGACGCCTCCGGTGGTGCCGAAGATTACGGCGGCTCCCGTGGACGCTCCCAGCGGATCGTCGAAGTTCTCGTCCGGCAGGTTGCGGAAGTCTATGTTGGCCCTCTTTATGAGATGTGCCAGTTCCCTCGTTGTGATCGATATATCCACGTCGGGATTGCCGTTTACGGAGAACTCCTCGCGGGCGCATTCGTATTTTTTCGCGAGACAGGGCATTATGGACACAACGACCATCTTTTCCCTGGGGATGTCCAGCTTTTCTGCGTAGAAGCTCTTGGCTATGGCGCCGAACATCTGCTGGGGCGATTTAGCCGTCGAGGGAACGTCCAGAAGATCGGGGTACTGGTGCTCGAAGAACTTGACCCATGCGGGGCAGCAGGATGTCAGTATGGGAAGCCGGACGGATGTGTCGCCTTCAAGATGTCTCGTGAGCCTGTCCAGGAACTCGCTGGCCTCCTCCATGATGGTGAGATCCGCGGCGAAGTCGGTGTCGAATACGTGGTCGAATCCCAGCCTTCGAAGCGATGCGGCCATCTTGCCTGTTACCAGAGTGCCCGGTTCGTATCCGAATTCCTCGCCGAGGGCGGCGCGTACCGCCGGAGCGGTCTGGACGACCACGACTTTTTCCGGGTCGGCCAGAGCTTCGATAACCCTCCAGGTATAGTCTCTCTCCACGAGGGCTCCTGTGGGACATACGGCCACGCACTGTCCGCAGAAGGTGCAGACCGACTCTTCCAGAGGCATCTCGAAGGCCGGAGCCACAACGGCGTCGAATCCCCTGTTTATTCCCGAGAGGGCTCCGACCGTCTGTACCTCGTTGCACATGGTCTCGCAGCGGCGGCACATTATACACTTGTTCATGTCCCTCTCTATGGCGGGAGATACGTCCTTACGGTAGGTGCTCTGGGAGCCTCCATCGAAACGGTTCTCCCTGAGTCCGAACCGCTCTGCCAGTTCCTGAAGCTCGCAGTTTCCGCTTTTTGCACAGACCAGGCAGTCCTTGGGGTGATCGGAAAGAAGAAGCTCCAGGACGGTCTTTCTGGCGTGGAGGACCCTGATGGTGTTGGTGCGGACCACCATGCCGTCGGTGGCCGGCGTCGCGCATGAGGGGGCCAGGTTGCGTCTTCCCTCCACCTCCACCACGCATATTCTGCACGACGCTCCCTTATTGACCATCGGAGTTCCCTCGAGATCGAGGTGGCAGAGCGTGGGTATGTCTATGTCCAGCTTCTTGGCGGCGTCCAGTATGGTGCTCCCCTCGGGGACCGAAACGGAGCGTCCGTCCACGGTGAGATCTATCATCTTGGTCATATCGTCCACTTCCCCCCGGTTATATCTTGGAGATGGCACCGAACTTGCAGGTGTCCATACAGGCTCCGCATTTCACGCATTTGTCCTGGTCTATAACGTGAATTTCCTTGACCGACCCGGAGATGGCGTCGGCGGGGCATTTTCTGGCGCACATGGTGCATCCCCTGCAGAGGTCTGGGTCTATCCGATAGGAGATCAGCTTGCGGCATTTCCCCGACGGGCAGCGATGTTCCTCTACGTGAGCCACGTATTCGTCCCAGAACTTGTCCAGCGTGGACAGAATGGGGTTGGGGGCGGTCTGGCCGAGGCCGCAAAGGGACGTGTCCTTTATGACTCCCGAGAGGTCCTTCAGAATCTTGAGGTCCTCCATTGTTCCCTTGCCCTCCGTTATTTTCTCCAGTATCTCGAGAAGCCTTTTGTTGCCCACCCTGCAAGGGGTGCACTTCCCGCAGGATTCCTCGACTGTGAATTCCAGATAGAACTTGGCCACAGCCGGCATGCAGTCGGTCTCGTCCATGACGATCATTCCGCCGGAGCCCATCATGGACCCCGCCGCCAGTAGGTTGTCGAAATCTATAGGCGTGTCCAGGTCCTTCTCCGTAAGGCAGCCGCCAGAGGGGCCTCCGGTCTGTACGGCCTTGAATCTCTTGCCTCCTCTGATGCCTCCTCCTATGTCGAAGATGACCTCTCTCAGAGTCGTTCCCATGGGAACCTCCACGAGACCGACGTTGTTGACCTTGCCGGCCAACGCGAAGACCTTGGTCCCGGGGCTTTTCTCGGTGCCTATGGAGGAGAACCAATCGGGGCCCTTGAGGAAGATCGCCGGAACGTTGGCGAAGGTCTCGACGTTGTTCACGTTGGAAGGCTTGCCCCAGAAGCCCTTTTCCGCGGGGAACGGCGGCTTGCTGGTCGGTTCGCCTCTTTCTCCCTCCATGGAATGGATAAGGGCGGTCTCCTCGCCGCAGACGAAAGCGCCTGCTCCGTAGCGAATGTCGATGTCGAAGGAAAACTCGCTGCCCAATATGTCCTTGCCCAACAGTCCGGTCGATCTGGCGGACTCGATTGCCCCGCGAAGTCTCTTTACCGCCAGAGGGTACTCCGCTCTGATGTAGACAAGTCCCTTGTCGGCGCCTATGGCGTAGCCGCATATGGACATGGCCTCCACTATCGAGTGGGGGTCTCCCTCCAGTATGGATCGGTCCATGAAGGCCCCCGGGTCGCCCTCGTCGGCGTTGCAGATGACGTACTTTCCCTGTTCGGAAGAATATCGGGATGCGAACTCCCACTTGAGCCCCGTCGGGAACCCGCCGCCGCCTCTTCCCCGAAGTCCCGAGCTTTTTACCTTGTCTATGACCTCGGCGGGAGTCATCGTCTCCAGTATCGTGCCGAGTGCCATATATCCGTCTCTGGCTATGTATTCGTCTATGTTCTCCGGATCTATAAAACCGCAGTTTCTGAGGGCTACCCTCATCTGTTTTTTGTAGAAGTCCATGTGTTTAGAGTCGGAGATGTGCTCCGACGTTTTGGGATCTACGTATAGAAGCCTGGGAACCTTGCGTCCCTTGACGATGTGTTCCTCCACTATCTCCTCCACGTCTTCTGGCGTCACCTGCACGTAGAACGTGTTGTCCGGAGCTATCTTTACGATAGGTCCCTTTTCGCAGAAACCGAAACATCCGGAGACGATTACCTTGACCTCCTGGTCCATACGGCGTTCCTCGAGGCATCGTCGAAAGTTATCTATGATCTCCTGGCTCTTGGACGACATGCAGCCCGTTCCTCCGCAGACCAGGACATGCATCTTGACATCGGTCATGAAATGCTCCCCCTCTCGCCGGAACGGCTATTCGTGAATCGTCTTATAGGCTACGGGGATGACCCCGTCCACCAGTTCGCCCTCGACTATGTAGCGCTCGACTATCTCGGAGATCCTGTTCCCCGAGACATCGCCGAAGACCACCGGATCCTGTCCGGGGAGGGTTATCTCCACTGTGGGTTCGCTGTGGCAGTACCCCATGCATCCGGTCTGGGTGAATACCACGTTATCTATTCCTCTGGACTTCACCTCTTCCATGAGGCCGTCGAGGGTCTCTCTCGCTCCAGCGACGATGCCGCAGGTTCCCATGCTGACCTTAACCTGGACGAGTTTCTCTATATCCTGTCCCTTTTCTCGAAGTTCCGTGGCTGATTTCATCTGTGCTCTGATTTTTTTGAGCTCGTCCAGAGATTTTATGGTGCTCATTCGGTTCCCCTCCGTCCTACTCGGCGTATTCCGCCAGTATGCCGGCTATCTTGCCGGGCTCCACTCTGCCGTAGACTTTTTCACCTACGATTACAACAGGGGCCAGCCCGCAGGCGCCTACACACCTGAGAGTGTCCAGAGAAAACTTGCCGTCCTCCGATACCCCTCCGACGGATATGCCCAGCTGTCTGGTAAGTTCGGTTAGGACCTCCTCGGCTCCTCTGACGTAGCAGGCTGTTCCCATACAGACCGATATGGGATATCTGCCCTTAGGGGTCATCGAAAAGAAAGAGTAGAATTTGACCACTCCGTAGACTTTGGCGAGAGGCAGGTCCAGCCTGTCAGCCACGAATTCCTGGACCTCCTTAGGCAGGTAGCCGAAAATGGATTGAGCCTTGTGAAGGACCGTTATCAGCTCGCCTTTCTTGTTCGGCAGGGATTCTACGAACGCCCCAAGCTCGTCGAACCCCTTGTGTGTGGTGCAAGTGCATTTGTCCATGAACTTTTCTCCCCTTCCGTGTTTGCGGAAAACTGGTGATGCGAAAAGGTGCTACGTGCGTAAGATATCATAGCACCCGAATAGTGAACGAACAAACGTGTATATAAAATACGCGTCAATTCGCTTGCGAGGGGATCAGTCTTTTTCTGTACCTGGTCAAAAGCCACATGGTCAACACCGCGGAGGCTACGTCGGCGGTAGGGTAAACCAGGAATACGCCCAACAGCCCCAGATAGGGAGGCAGTATCAGGGCAAGGGGGATCAGGAGGAGAACCTGTCGACTCAGGGACAGCACCATGGACGGTCTGGAGAAGCCCAGCGACTGAAAAGTGGCTGTCCCTATTATCTGAAAGCCCACGACGAAGTACATCGATATAGCCACTCTGATGAAGCTTTTAGTGGTGTCTATCAGGGCGGGAGAGTCTGTGAACACCCTTACCAGAGGTCCCGGTACGGTCAGAAGCAGAACCGAGGTGCCCAGGGATATTATCGAAGCCGATATCAGCGCCAGTTCCACGGCTTTCTTGGCCCTCATGTTGTCTCCCGCTCCGTAGGCGTACCCCACTATGGGCTGAAGGCCCTGGGCTATGCCGAAGATGGGCATTATGCTCAGGCTCAGCATTTTCTGAACGATGCCCTGAGCCGCCATGGCGTCGGTGCCTCCGTAGAAGCTGAGGCGGTTCAGGATGAGAACCCCCGCCACAGACTGGGCCGATAGCCTGGCGAACTCGGAGCCCCCGACTGTCATGATCTCCTTCAGTATTGACCATCGAGGTCTCAGATTGGAGGTGTGCAGTCTGACGGAGCTTCTGCCGGGAACCAGATAGTGGGCTATGGCCCACACGAAGGTTACCCCCTGGGCAATGACCGTGGCGACGGCAGCTCCCGTCACCCCCATCTTCAATACGAAGATGAAGATCGGGTCCAACGCTATATTCGTGACCGCCGAGAGTATCAGTGACATCATGGCGACCTTGGCGCTGCCCTCGGACCTTATCACGCAGTTCATCGTTATCCCGCAGACCAGCAGGGAGGACCCAAGAAAAATGGTCCCCAGGTAGTCTCGAATCAACGGAGCCAGCTCCGACGGAGCGCCGGTCAAGGCCACCAGGGTCGGCATAGAAACCCTTCCTGCGGCGGAGACGAAGAGTCCCGCCACCAGTGCCATGAAGAAGGCGTTCCCCAGGGCGACCTCCGCTCTTTCGTTGTCGCCGGCTCCGAGGGCTCTGGAGACCAACGACGCCGCTCCGACCCCGACCATCATGGCCAGGGCGTGGACTATGAACTGTATCGGAAAGGCCGAAGCTATGGCTCCCAGGCCTAAAGGGCCTACCCCTCTTCCAACGAATATGGTGTCCACCACGTTGTAAGACGCCATCACCAGCATTCCCGTCATGGCGGGTATGGACAGCTTGGCCAGGAGTCTCCCGACCGGCTCTTTCCCTAAAAACTCGGTCCTG
Source organism: Dethiosulfovibrio faecalis (assembly GCF_021568795.1). NCBI lineage: Bacteria > Thermotogati > Synergistota > Synergistia > Synergistales > Dethiosulfovibrionaceae > Dethiosulfovibrio > Dethiosulfovibrio faecalis. The sequence goes on along the minus strand of NZ_JAKGUE010000018.1, from coordinate 17,336 downwards.
TCCTTCATCGCAGAACCCTCCTCTTATTTTGATATCCCGGGTATTATACACGTTTTTCCCCTCGATCCTCTTGACATTCCTTTACTTTTTGTGGTTCTACTATATGGAAAAAAGGGTTTATCTTCGTTCCAAGGTTCTGAGGAGACCCCGATGTGTTACCATATGGAGAACGTTCGATCCTTGTTAGGAAGTTTTAATGGATTGGAAGAGGTGTTGAGAGTGGGGTTTAAGCGGAGTCTACAGCTCAAGATAGTGGCGATGGTACTGACGGTGGTGCTCGTGGTGTTCGCCGGAATGATCGGGACCATCTCCTACATGAATCGCAGGGAAAGCATGGTGCAGGCCAAGGACCTGGCCATGAGCCGTTCGACCGAGTTCGCAAATCAGATGAAGCTCAGACTGGATTCGGGACTGGAGGTGGCACGGACCCTGGGGCACGTGTTGGAGGGACTGGTTCGCACCGACGAGGGCAACCGGGAGATGGTTAACAGCATCCTCTCCGAGACCTTGAAGGCCAACCCCGATTTCTTCGGGCTATGGACCTGCTGGGAGCCGGACGCATTCGACGGCCAGGATTACGCCTACGCCTACATAGAGGGACACGACGAGACCGGCCGCTTTATTCCCTACTGGTTCAAGGACGGAGGAGAGGCGAAGCTGGTCCCTCTCGAGGGATACGATACCTCCGGAGAGGGGGATTTCTACCTGGTGCCGATGGAGAGAGGAAGGGAGACCATTCTGGAGCCCTTCCAGTACGACACGGGAGACCGAACCGTGACCTTGACCAGCCTCGTAGTTCCTATGGAGATAGATGGGACCAAGGTAGGAGCGGTAGGAGTGGATATCTCGGTAGAATCTCTGAACGGGATCAACGACGAGGCCAAACTTTACGACACCGGCTTCGGTCGGCTTATGTCGACCAAGGGGGTCGTAGTGGCCCATCCGGATCACAATAGGATAGGAAAGCCCATAGGCGAGACAGTAGGGGATAGGGGAGCATACTTCCTGAAAAAAATTGCTTCCGGTGATAGCTGGTTCGACGAGGCATGGTCCGTCTCGTTGAACGATACGGTATACAAGGCATTCGCCCCGGTGGTCGTAGGAGATACCGGAACGCCCTGGAGTTTCGGGGCCGTCATAGAGAAGGGCGAGGTCATGGCGGCCTCCGATCGGATGCTCTATCTTACGTTGGCGATAGCGGCGGCGGGGCTCGTCTTGGTGGTCGGGGCCGTGTGGCTGGTGGCGGGAAGGATCGTCCGTCCCCTCAGAAAAATCTCGGAGATGGCCGCTAGAGCTCAGGAGGGCGACCTCACCATGACCAGGGAGGACTTCGGAGTCGACTCGGAGGACGAGATCGGAACCGTCGTGGACGGCCTGTCCGCCATGGTGGCCTCCCAGGCCGAATCGGTGGCCCAGATCGACATGGCGGCCAGGGCGGTGTCCCGTATATCGAAGGAGCTTCTGGAACTGTCCGGCAGGACCAACTCGTCGGTGGAGACGGTTGAGACCGGGCTGAATCAGACCTCCGAGCTCTCCGAGTCGAACAGCGCCTCTATAGAGGAGACCACCGCCGGGATTGAAGAGGTCGCCAGCGGAGCCCAGACCATGGCGAAGTCCGCGGCGGACGGAGCTACAGCGGGACGGGGGGCTGGCGAGACGGCCAGGTCCTCGGTGGACAAGGTGGAGGCGGTGGTCCAGGACCTTTCGGACGTGGAGAGAAAATCGGTCGAGAGCGTAAAGGCCATGGAAGAGCTTGGGGCGGCGGTCAGGGACATAGCCGGATTCGTCGAGACCATAACGGGCATAGCCGATCAGACGAACCTCCTGGCCCTGAACGCCGCCATAGAGGCGGCCCGGGCGGGAGACGCTGGAAGGGGCTTCGCAGTCGTGGCTGAGGAGGTCCGCAAGCTGGCGGAGGAGTCCAATTCCGCCGCGGGAGAGGTAGCCAAGCTTATGGAGGGCCTTGAGGCCAACTCCAGACAATCCATATCCGTGACGGAGGAGACCGGCAAGGTCATCACCGATATAGCGACGAGGGCCAATGAGGCCGGGGCCGACCTTAAGGACTCTCTGGAAAAGATCTCCACGTTCGTGGAGGCCATAGACAACGTGGCTGCCATATCACAGGAACAGGCGGCCTCCAGTCAGGAGATGGCCTCCGCCATGGACCAGATAACCATGGGAACCACGAAGATAGCCGAGTCCGTCAGAGAGATGACCGAGTCGGCCGGGGAGGCCAGGGAGGCCGCCCAGTCTGTAGCCGAGATGGCGAAGGAGTTGGACCTCCAGGGAGAGGACCTGACCGCCAGGATCGCCCGTTTCAAGGTGAGGGAGGAAAAGGCCGTAGTCTCCCGATAGCCGCTGTATCGAAAAGCGCCCGTCCGATCGGACGGGTGCTTGGTTTTGAACGCCAGAGGCAGGTTCCTGCTTCCTCTGGCGGAGGACGTCCTGGGCTCTGTTCGGGAACAGTTCTCGGTCGGGCCGTCGGTCCCTCGATGATTATTCCTTGCGCCGTTCCCTGTCGTCTTGTTTTCTGAAGAGATCCTCCATTCGTTCGTCCGCGGTTCGCTCTATCTCGGCCAAAACTGCGGACGCGTCGGACAAAGCCGATTCGGGGAAGCGGTTAAGCCTTTCGATAAGGTTGGACATATGTCTCATGTCGAAGGCGTGGTACTCGAGGAAGATGTCCTGTCCGGCCTTCGTCAGGAACAGGAGAATCTCCTTCCCGCTGTCCGGCGACGGTATCCTCCTGACGACTTTCTTTCTCTCCAGTTTTGTCACCATCTGGGAGGCTGCGCTTTTCGTCACCCCTAGGATCTCCCCGAGAGCGGTCATGTTGCAGCCTTGATTTCCCCCTATAGCCTGTAGGGCGTGTACCTCTGCGGGAGACAGAGTCGCTCCGTCCACCTCCAGAGGGACCTTGTCTATCTGGAGATGCCTGCCGACTATCCTCTGAACTCTGGTTACTATCTCGTGTAATTTCCTATCTTTATCCGTCATGAATAGATGATAGATATGATGAACTGGGCTGTCAAGATAGCTGCGTCGTCCCGTTGTTCTCAGCATAAAAATAACGAAGAAGAATAGAATGCTTTTCTTTTTGTTGGGGTTTCCCTATAATTTCGGTCGGGCCTCCTCCGTTGGAGGTTATCGACTTTATGAAAAGGGGTAGTGGTATGAAAAACAAGACTCTGGTTCTCATGGCTCTCTGCATAGCGATAAACATGGGGTTGGGGCAGATCGCATCCAGCCTGAAGCTTCCCATCTTTCTGGACTCCATAGGGACCATATTGGCGGCCCTTCTCATGGGGCCCTGGGTAGGTATGGCTACCGGTCTTTTCACCAACCTAATATGGGGGCTTCTCACCGGCCCCATAGCGGCGGCCTTCGCTCCCGTAGCCATGGTGATAGGCCTGGTGGCCGGATTCACGGCTCGCAGGGGGATGTTCAGATCCCTGCCCATGGTCGTAGTCTCCGGCGTCGTGATGACGATCTTCGTCACGATCGTGGCAACCCCCATAAGGACCTATCTGTTCGGAGGGGTTACCGGTTCCGGAGCGGATTTCTTCGTGGCCTATATGAACGCCGTCGGACAGAATCTGTTGAAGTCCGTCGCGATCACCGTTATAGGGAGCAACCTGGTGGACAAGGTGGTCAGCTGTCTCATCGGTTGGATGTTGGTGAAACGCCTTCCCGAGCGGATACGTTCCCTCTTCCCGCTTGCGGACGAGGCGGTCTGATCTCCCTTGGCGTTATTTCTATTTTGGTCTTTGTGGGTCGGAAGCTCCATGGCGCTTCCGGCCTTTCCCTTTGTGGCTGTCATGGCCTGTCTATCGTCCTGTTCCTTGCTCTTATGGCCCAGGGCCAGGCACCGTCTGATATCACTGGTCTACCTTATGGTACCTCTAGCCCTTGGCTTCTGGCTTATACACGGCGGGTTTTTCGCCAGACTCGTCGGGTCGGAAGCCGTCGGAGCCAGGCCTCTATGGGCGATGGGGCTGTGGCTTCGTATCCTGTCGGTGGTGTCCGTATCACAGTTTCTTCTGGAGTATTTTCCTCCTAGAAGGATTGTGAAGGCCCTTTTGAACGGGCCTGCTCCCGATGGGATCGCCTATCTGATGGCGAGTCCTCTGCTGCTGGCCGAACAGATCAAGGTCAGGATAGGGGAGATTCGAGAGGCCCAGCTCGCAAGAGGCGTCAGGGTAAAGGGGTCAATGAGGGAACGGTTCTCGTCTCTGTCCGCTCTGGTGTTTCCCCTGGTGTTGGGTTTGTTGAACGATCTTCCGGCAAGAAGCGCCGCGTTGGACATGAAGGGATTCGGTCTTTTTTCCGGAAGTTCCAAGAAAAAAAGCGAAGAAGAATTCTTGAAATCATCGGAGGATAGTTTGACGGAAGAAACCCCCGTTTTGTCCGTGGACCGACTGGTCCTGCGTTCCTCCAGAGAAGGAGACCCCGTAGTGGAGGTCCCTGGGCTTACTCTGTTTCCGGGAGAATGGCTCTTGGTGGAGGGGGGTAACGGAAGCGGCAAGTCCAGTCTGGCCGCCGTCCTCTCCGGGGCGGTTCCGGAACATAGAGGAGGTTATGTGGAGGGAACTGTCTCCGTTACGGGTAAGGATATCCGTCCTTTAGGATGTCTCCATCTGTCCGACAAGGTCCAATGGGTGCAACAGATACCGGGGCTTTCAATGTCGGGATGTTGCTACTCCGTCTGGGACGAGATCTCTTTCGGACCGGGGAATCTGTCGATTTCCCCCGAAAAGATCGAGCCCAGGGTGGAGAGAGCTATGGATTTGCTCGGCATATCCCATCTTAGGGATAGAAATCCGATCGAGCTGTCCGGCGGAGAGGCCCAGAAAACGGCCTTGGCCTCCTCTGTGGCCATGTCTTCCAGGCTGTTGATACTGGACGAGGCATTTTCCAGGATAGCCTCCGCCGACGTACCTGTGATAGCCGCAGGACTCAAGGAATGGTCCGGGAAAAGCGGCTGTTCCGTGGTGCTTCTGGAACGGGACGGAGAGCCCTTCAAGGGGTTTTGCGATCAGAAAGGCTTTCTGGAGGGCGGATCTCTGGTTTTAGACGCAGAGAGTCCCCCCCGTCCTCGTCTCGACGGGGCGGTTCAGGGAGGCGTCTCCGGAGGAAGATCTCTGCTTGAGTTCCGGGATCTCGGCTTTTCCTGGCGCCCCGAAGAACCCTCCGTTTTCGATTCTATAGACGGGATGGTACGAGAAGGGGAGAGGATCGCCTTGGTAGGGCCCAACGGGGCGGGGAAGTCGACTTTGATGAGACTCTGCTCCGGATTGATCTCCCCCGATTCGGGGTCTATCGAGCTGGATGGTCTGGACGTGGGATCCATGGACCCCGAGCTCAGGGCCTCCCGGGTCGGTTTTCTTTTCCAGGACGCGGAGAGGCAGATCTTTCACTCTACCGTGGCGGAAGAGGTCCTGTTTTCTCTGAGGAAGGAGAATCTGTCCAGATCGGAAAAAGAGGCTCGCCTCGAGAGGGCTCTGGTCGACACCGGTCTCTCCGGTATGGAGAAGAGGCACCCTCTGGACCTGAACTCGGCGGAGCGACGGATGGTGGCCGTGGCGTCCCTGGCCGTCAAGGACCTCGATATGCTGCTGCTGGACGAGCCCACCAGGGACTTCGACGGTCGATGGATGAGGATTTTCGAGAACTGGCTGGAGCGTCAGAGGGGAGCCGTGCTGGCGGTCAGCCACGATCCCGACTTTGTCTCCCGTTTCTTTTCCACCGTTTGGACCTTGAAAGACGGGGCCTTGACCTCCCGGAATTTCGTCGATAGGTAGGATCGCCTTGACACCCCTTCGAGAAGGCTGTAATCTTCGCCATATAGTTAAGCAGGTAAACTATATTGGTGGTTTCGGGAGTCAGATTTCTCGAGAAAGGGGATCGGTTTTTTCATGGAAGCTAATAGCTGTAATTGCGGTTGCCACCGTTGCGGTATGGGCGATCATCGTCAGGGAGTCAGCAGTTTCTTCATTCACGATAGCGAGGAAATCTTCCGCGTGTTGGGGTTGAAAGAGGGCGATTTCTTTTTGGATCTCGGATGTGGCTTCGGGGATTACTCGATCCGGGCTTCCTCTATTGTCGGAAGTTCGGGAAGGGTTCTCGCCCTTGACAGAGACGAGGCCGCTATCGATGATCTGAATGTACGGATAGGTCGAAAGGGTCTGTTTAACGTAACGACGCGGACAGGGGATATAACGAGGGCTATTCCTCTGGAGGACGACTGTGTAGACCTCTCCCTTCTCTCCACCGTGCTGCACATTCCGGAGGTCGTCGATCGAGTTTCGGAGCTGGGGGCGGAAATCCGCCGGGTCCTCCGACCCGGCGGACTCCTCGCTGTTATAGAGGTCTACGGAGAGGGGGAACTTTTCGGACCTCCGACAGGTGTAAGAATCTCTCCGGACGAGGCCGAAAGACTCCTGTCCCCCTGTGGTTTCAGAGCGCTGGACTTGTTCGATTTCGGAAGGAGCTACCTTTTGAGGTTCGAGATGTCCTAGCTCCAAAGGCGACCGGCTCGATCGGTATCGGCTTATCGGCTTATCGGCACAGTTCCTCTATTTCCGAGTTTATCTTCTTCGCCGATTCCCTCATGTCGCGAACGGCCTCCTCGGTCTGACGGGTAAGTCCGTTGGAGTTCGACACGCCTTCCGCTACCGTTATCGCCTGGTTTTTGATGTCGACGAAGATCCTCTCTATATTCTGCGTAGCCGGTGCGATTTTTCCCGCTTCTCCGTGGACCTTTTCGGCGAGCTTCCCTACCTCGCCGGCCACAACGGCGAAGCCCTGTCCCGATGCTCCGGCATGAACGGCCTCTATCGTGGCGTTCAGGGCCAGCATGTTGGTCTGTATCGAGGTGGCGTTGATCGCCTTGGCTATAGGGGCGAAAGTAGTCAGAATGTCGTTCGCCTGGGTCGTCCTCTCGTCCAGTTCGGCACAGGCGATTTCGTTCTTTTTCAGCAGATCTGTCAACGAGGTCATCATCTCGTTGACCCTGTCCATGTTCTTCTCCAACGCGGCGGTGTGTCTAGCCACCTCTTCGGCCATGGCAAGGTTTTTCTCCATTTTGTTCTCTATCTCTTTTTTAGCCTCGTTGGCCTCTCTGCTTTTCTCGTCCGCCTTGGCGTCGGAGTTGGCTTTTTCCGTCTCTACCAGCTTTTTCGTCGCGTTCAGGTCGGCGACCATGTAGTGGAGACAGTTTCCCGGTTTGTTCAATCCGTTGAATATGGCTATGGCCATCTTTTCACAGGAGCCGTAGCCGCAGGCGCCGCAGTCGTAGATATCCTCAGGGGAACTCTTGCCCATCGATAGGTAGACCTCTTTGAGCTCGTCTTCCGACGGTGTGCGAATTTTAGATAGCGCCGACCTGTCTAGGTAGTTTCTTTCGTAAAGGCCTGCTTTCCAGCGCTGGTTTATGGATTTTTTCAATTTCAGTTTTTTAAAGCCTGAAAATCCGCTTCCGTGAAGCTTTTCGGCCTTCTCTTTTCGTCTGTGAACCCTGTTCTCCACCTCGTCGATAGTGAGGTCCGTTTTAGGCGTGCCGGGGCCTCCGTTGCATCCCAGGGCGCAGCTGAGGCAGTCCACCATCAGGGGAGCCTCCCCTCGATCTATGGCGGATTTTAGTCGTGCCAGATAGGGGTACACCGCCTCCGGTCCCTCTATCTTTCTCGTCCTATCCCCTATTCCGGGAACCTCTCCCTCCGCCGTCTTCATAAGCCCTCCCGGAACGGGGAACAGCACAGCTCTCTCCGCCGGTGGGGTGTCGTAAGGGATCTTCGGAAAGGAACCCAGGTCGGTCTCGTTCACGTATAGGTATCTTTTTATGCTGTCGAAGGTCACGTTATAGTCTCCCATCCCAGTCTCCTCGAACTCCCTTTTTTTTGCCAGACAGGGGGAGATTGCCGCTATTTTATGTCCTCTATACCGGGGGTAGAAGTGTCTTATCATCTTTATGGTGTGGAGCATGGGGCTGTCCGCCGGGGCCAGGTAGGGAATCAGCTCGGGATGATAGATCTCCACGAAGGATACTATGGCGGGACATGGCTGAGAGATGATCGTTTTCGGGTGATCTCTCCTGATGTGTTCCACGTAGCTTTTAACGGTAAGTTCCGCTCCGAAGCTGACGTCGAAAATTCCATCCACGCCTATCGATCTAAGCCATCCGTTGATGCTATCGGCGTCGGTCCCGAAAACGGCGGATACCGCCGGAGCTACTATCGCTACGACCTTCTCCTTCTGACGGCAGGCTTCCATGAACTTATCGAAATCGTCCATCCCGTATCTGGCCCCTTGGGGACATGCCTGAATACACTTCCCGCAGGCGATGCACGTATGGTGATTTATGGATACGTGGTCTCCACTGCCGTCGTTGCAGAATTTTACCGGACAGGCCGCTATGCACGCATGGCAGTTGTTGCATTTGTCGATGTCTATCCCTATTACCTGAGCCATGTGTTCGGATTTCCCTTCGTTTTTTTCGTTTGACAACGAAAATCCCCCCTTAGTTTTCTGCCATGTCGACGGTCTTGAGAAAGCCGTAAAAAAATCCCTCCTATAAGATATAGCTTATTTCGGATTTGAAATATACGCATGGGAATAAGTCTATAGATAGGGAATTGTTTTTTTATTCTGCCTGCTTATCTGGCCTTGTTTGTCTGCTACTAGCTGCTATAATCTGCTCAAGGAGGTGTTCCCATGGGAGACAGGAGAGGTCGTCTCGACGCCTTGGCCGGTATACTCAGAGGTTCGGAGGATCCGATCAGCGGCGTGGAACTGGCGGAGCGTTTGGGGGTCAGCCGTCAGGCCATAGTTCAGGACATAGCTACCCTTCGGGAGGAGGGCCTTCCCATAGTGGCAACGTCCCGGGGTTATAGGGAGGAGCGCCGTCCTCCCTCTTTCAGAAGGAGCTTCGCCGTCTGTCATCAGGCAGATCAGATATACCGTGAGCTTTCACTGGTCGTCTCCATGGGAGGAAGGGTTCTGGACGTCTTCATAGACCACCCCATATACGGCGAGCTGCGGGGGAACGTGGACGTGGGATCTCAGGAGGAAGTGGACCGATTTCTGACCTTGATGGAGACAACCGGTCGCCATCCTCTGCTCTCTCTTTCCGACGGGTTCCACCTTCACACCGTGGAGGCCCCGAGCGAGGGGGTACTACGGGATATCGAGGAGGGCCTGAGGAACGCCGGGTTCCTCGTGAGCTTCTAACTTTTCGAACGGTTCGATTACCCAGAAGGAAGTGTTGGTAATATGAGAAAAAAGGAAAGGCTTTGGTTGATATGGATGGCTATCGTTACCCTGCTGGACGTGGCCCTTCCCTTCGGCGTCTTGAGGGAAAGCGGGTCTTTTAGAGGGGCTTTCGCCGTCTGGCTCTTGTTGACCCTGGCGGTAGTCCTCTCCGGAGCGATCTACACCGGTTCCTGGGGAACCGAGAGGAGGCCCTAGCCATGTCGGGAGTAATGCTGTCCTCCGGGATAGCCCTGTGGTTTCTTCTGGGTTCTCTGATCTCCTGGCAGGCCCGTCGAAGGAGAGGAAGCGGTCTTTCCGATTATTTTCTGGCGAATCGAGCGGTAGGTGGTTTCGTCTCGGCCCTGACCTACAGCGCCACGACCTACAGCGCCTTCATGATGGTCGGCCTAGTGGGGCTCACCTACAGGACCGGCGTGGCCGCTCTGGGTTTCGAGTTCACCTATCTGATCTTCACCGTGCTGCTGCTGGTCCTCTTCGCCCCCAGATACTGGGCGGCGGGACGGGCCTTCGATCTGGTAAGCCCTACCGAGCTTCTGTCGTTTCGTTACGGTAGCAGGAAGGTCGGTTTCGCCGCGGCCTGTCTCTGTCTGGTCATGCTTATACCCTATGCCTCGGTTCAGCTCATGGGGGTGGGGTATCTGCTGGAGACCCTCTCCGGCGGCGCCATTCCCTTCGTGGCCGGTTCCGGGGCGGCGGCCTTGATAGCCGTGACCTTCTGCCTGGCCGGGATGAGGTCGGTAGCCTGGACCGACAGCCTTCAGGCGTTGGTTATGCTCGTGGCCAGCCTCCTTCTGACTGCTTTCGTCGTCACACACTTCTTTCCGGACGGCTTTATCCTGACCGTGTCGGAGAATCCGGATCTGCTCAAGGTCAACTGGTCCCTGCCTCTGTATCTGGGGCTTACCCTGCCCTGGGCCTTCTTCGCTGTGACCAATCCCCAGGTCGTCCAGAGGCTCTACACGCCGGAGAATCCCCGAAGCCTCAGGAACATGATCCTCGGATTTTCCGGTTTCGGACTGATATACACCCTCATATGCGGACTTTTGGGTTTCTCCGTCGCCATAATAAATCCGGGGCTGGAGAACGCGGACAGGGCCATGCCGGTGCTGTTGTCCCAGGTTCCGGTGGCTCTGGGACTGGTCGTCACCGTCAGCATAATGGCGGCGGCGGTGTCCACCCTGAACTCGGTGGTGCTCACCCTGAGCTCCATGTTCGGACGGGACGTGGTTCGCCCTCTGAGCCCCGGAATGTCGGAGGAGGGAGAGCTCCATATCGGAAGGCTGATGATACCGGTCGTGGCTGTGGCCTGTTTCCTCTTCGCCCAGTTCCGTTTCGACCTCATAGTGGTGCTCTCCGCCATGGCCTCGGGAGGTCTGCTGATGCAGCTTCCAGCCGTGTTGGGGGCCTTTTTCTGGCGCAGGGGTACCGCATGGGGCGCTCTTTCGAGCCTGGTGATCGGAGGGACCGTGGTGGCCGGACTCAGTCTGGCTGGTTTGAAACCCATGGGGCAGTGGCCGGCCCTGTGGGGATTGGCGGCTTCTTCCGTGACCTTCGTGGTGGTCAGTCTTCTCACCTCCCCGCCGGAGAACTGTTCTCGGTTTTTCGACGGTATGAAAGGCGAGATGGAGGGACATTTTTAAAGTACAATGTCCCCTGAAGGTGTGTATATCTTCCTGTATAGGAGGTAACGAGATGAAAGATCGTGCCGTGAACAGGGTGAGGTTGAGGGATTCCATAGAGACTCTAGGTCGAGTCGGCCTGGACGATTCTGGGTTCAGGACCAGGCTGGCCCTGGACGACGGGGATAAGGCGGGCCGGGACCTGCTGGTCTCCTGGCTTGAGGCCTCGGGGTTGGAGGTCAAGGTCGATGCCATTGGAAATATCTTCGGCATCCTTCCCGGAGAGGAACAGGGGGATCCGGTCATGTTGGGTTCCCACATAGACACGGTCCGACATGCCGGAAGGTTCGACGGCTGCGTCGGCGTTCTCGGAGGTCTGGAGGTGCTTAGGACCGTGGCGGAGAGGGGGATCTCCCATCGTCGATCCCTGGCTGTGGCGGCCTTCACCAACGAGGAGGGGGCCAGGTTCGCCCCGGACATGATGGGCAGTCTCGTATTGGCCGAGGAGGTCTCGGTCGAGGATATGTATTCCCGCGTGGACGACGACGGCGTCTCGGTGGGAGAGGAACTCGAGAGGATAGGCTACAGAGGCTCCGACCTGGTAAGGCCTTCGGCTTATCTCGAGATCCACGTGGAGCAGGGGCCCTATCTGGACATGAAGGGAGTTCCCTTCGGCGTGGTCGACGGAGTCCAGGGGATCGTTTGGTGGCAGGGGCGCTACGTCGGCCAGGCCAATCACGCAGGGACGACCCCTATGGGAATGAGGAACGACTCTCTGCTGGCGGTATCCCACCTTCACGTGAAGATGACCGAGCTTGCCGAGAGCATGGGCGGATGCGCCACCATAGGCAAGATCTCCGTCGATCCCTACATAATAAACGTGATACCAGGGGAGACCGGCTTCACCCTGGACCTTCGCCATCCCGACGGGGAGAAACTCGCCTCTATGAAGGAGGAGGCGGAGAGGACCATGGACGATCTGGCAGAACGTTTCGGCCTCGAGGTCCGATATTCCCGGGAGGCCGACGTCGCCCCCGTCTCTTTCGACGAAGATCTGGTCTCTATGATCCAGTCGGTGGCGGACGAAAGAGGGCTTTCGTCCACCCACCTGTGGAGCGGAGCGGGACACGATGCCCAGATCATGTCCCACATAGTTCCCACCGCGATGATCTTCGTGCCTTCCATCGGAGGCAAGAGCCACTGTCCTCAGGAGGACAGCGACTTCGATCAGATAGCCGACGGGGTCGACGTGCTCTTAGAGTGCGCCGTGAGGCTGGCGAATCGATAGACGAGACGGAAAGGGCTGGATCAGATCAGGCCACAGGCTTGGAACGCCTGCTCCATGTCCTCGATGATGTCCTCTCCATCCTCCAGGCCGATGCTGAAGCGGAAGAAACCCTTTCGGAAGATTTCCGGATAGTGGGGCAGTTTATCGCTGTTTTTATCGTAGTAGACTATGAGGCTCTCCGTGTCTCCCAGGGAGACGGCGTGGGTCACCAGCTTAAGCTCGTCCAGGAACCTCTGGTGGGTCATGTCGTCGCCCTCTATGTCGAAGGCAATCATGCCGGAATACCGGCCCTTCATCAGCTTCTCGGCCCTCTCTCGCTGGGGATGGCTCTCCAGCCCGGGATACCAGACGAAGCGGACCGCCGGACTCTTCTCCAGGAACCGTGCCACCGCCATGGCGGTATCGCCGTGTTGGGCCATCCTGATCGGGAGGGTCACCAGTCCTCTGGATATCAGCCATGCGTTGAAGGGGCTCAGTATGCCGCCGTAGTTGACCATGGCCAGTTCCTTCAGTTCCGCAAGCAGTTCTTTTCTGCCGAGCACGCATCCTCCCAGGGAGTCGCCGTGGCCGTTTATGTACTTGGTCATGCTGTGGATCTCCAGGTCCGCCCCCAGCTTCAGGGGGTAGATGCAGATGGGGCCGGCGAAGGTGGCGTCCACCGATACCAGGGCCCCGCTCTCGTGGGCGGATGCGGCTATGGCCTCCACGTCGCTGATCTCCGTCGTGGGATTGCCGGGGGTCTCCACGTGGACCAGTCGGGTCTTGGGGCCTATGGCTTCCCTCACCGCCTCGGTGTCGGTGGTGTCCACGAAGGTCACGTCTATGCCGTATTTTTTAGGCAGGTAGTCCCGAAACAGCAGGTTGGTGGCGCTGTAGCAGACCTCGGATACAACGACGTGGTCCCCCGAGTCGAGGAAGGTGGTGAACACCCCGGCAAGGGCCGCCACTCCGCTTCCGAAGACGGCGCAGTCCTCCGCTCCGGTCAGGGCGCAGAGCTTGTCCTGTGGCACCATCTGGTTGACGTTTCGGTTTCTGGCGTAGATGTTGCTCTCCGTTCCGCTCCAGTCCACCGGGGTGCCGTCGGTGGGGATGCGGTAGTTGGAGGTCATGTAGATCGGCTCGTTGACGGCCCCGAACGCGTCGTCCTTTCTCCCTCCGCCGTGTACCGCGGTAGTCTGTTTTCCCATCTTTCCTCTCATCTTTCGTTCCTCCTCGTCGTCTTGAATATATAGCAGGCCGTCCCAGCCTCGGCAAGAGAATGGCAGGCCCATATGGACTCTCTCCCCAGGGCGAGGGGCAGCAGACCTATCAGGACAGGAGGTGCCACCACGCTCCTGAGCAGGGAGATCGTCATGGCACTCCTCGTTACTCCGGTGGATTGCCGGAAGGATATCTCCAGGATGTTGAACCCGGCCAGAAAAAATCCGGCGAAGTAGACCGGGCTCGCTTTTTCCGCCAGATCTATCATGGCTATCTCCTCCGGCGAGAAGATGGATATGAAATCCCGTCCGAACAGGACTATCCCCACATGGCAGGATATACCGATCGCCAGAAAAAAGCACCTGGCGAAGGACAGGAGTTCGTCGTTTTTCCCGTGGTTCCCCACGCTCTGGAGGTAGCTGAACACCGGCTGAAGGCCCTCGGCCATGCCTAGAAAGAGGGTCAGGAATATGAGCATCATGTACCCTATGACCAGATAAGCCGCCAGGCCGGTCTCTCCGTATCCGTTTTTAACGATGGCAACGTTGTAGATAAAGGTAATTATCCCTATGCTGAACTCCATCACGAAGGACGGAGATCCCAGCCTCAATATGTCGTGCCAGTCTTTCCATCGGATCGTTGCCTTTTCGAGGTACAGCCTGCCCTTTTTCAGCAGGAAGTGGGGCAGCAGTACGATAACGCTCACGACCGGGCCTATAGCCGTAGCCAGAGCCGCACCCTCTATGCCCATGTCCATGGGGTAGAGGAACAGGTAGTCCAAAACGACGTTGGACAGAGAGCCCAGGGTCAGGGCCGTCATGGCGAGGCCGGGACGGCCGTCGTTTCTGGCCAGTCCTCCCAGGAGAAAGCTGAAGAGGAGAAAGGGCGAAAACAGCACGATGTATCTCAGGTAGCCCACAGCCTGGTCGTGGATCCCCGGCGTCGCTCCCAGAAGCCTGGCGATCCCGTGGCAGAAGTGATTTCCCAACAGGACGACCGCCGATCCTACAAGGGCAGAGAGAAGTATGGACGCCTTGAATATCCTGAGGGCCTCGCCGAGCCTTTCACGGCCCAGCCGATCGGAGATCATGATTCCCGCTCCGGAGGCCAGGGCCATGGAGATGGCTATCAGTATCTCTATCACGGGAACGGAGATGGCCGCGGCGGCCATGCCGATCCTGCCCAGGCGGTTGCCTATGAAGACGCCGTCCACTATTAGATAGATGGAGTTGAACAGCAGTCCCACCATCTGAGGCACGGCGTATTTGAAAAACAGCCTGCGACTTCCGAGTTCGTTCAAAATCCGGGCCTCTAGAGGGCGTCCCTCAGCTCTCTCTCTATCTCCTCCAGCCTTTCCGGGGTAACTCCCAGGGCCTTTTGAAACCGTTCTTCCTCGATCCTCACCACCTCCAGTACGTCCGGGGATATCCTCCGGACCGCCGCCTTCGTCCTCAAAACCGAGACATCGTCGTCGTTACAACCTTTTATGGCCGTGACCTCCAGAATGAACTTTCCTTCGTACTGTCTGCGGAAGGCCTCCATATTGCGGAGATACTCCGACAGGGAGTAGCCTTCCATGGGACGCTGGAATTTCTGAAACCGTTTCTCCGATATGGTCTTCAGCTCCCCGACGACCTCGTCGCATCGATTCGCTATCTCCATGTAGCCGTCCCTTCCCAGAAGGTAGCCGTTGGAGAGGAGGCGGACCGCCGTTCCGGTGGATCGGATCAAGTCGACTATCTCTCCGATCCCCTGGTGGACGAAGGCTTCTCCCATCGAGTTTATGAAGACCAGATCGGGCTTCTCCGCCTTTATCCTTCTTTTCAGCTCCGCCAGGGATTCCTCCAGGCCGTCGAAGGGTCTCTGGGTGTCCACCTTGTCCTTCGACCTCCCTATGGGACAGAACACGCAGTCGAAGTTGCAGTGCTTTTCGGGAAGCACGTTAACCTCCAGCACTCTTCTGCCGTTCTCCTCGTAGATCTCCTTGTAACTGAACCCTTTCATGGCCTCTCCTCCTATGATCAAATAGAAAAGGCGCCGGTTCTCCCCATCTTCGAAGGCCTAACGATGGGGAGGCCGGCGCCTGGCTCCCCTACCCGGCGGCAGGGGAATGGCTTCTCTTTTATTTGCAAACATAAATATCACGATATTGGAGGCTTGTCAATTGGGAGAGCCTGAAAGATCGTCCTCTCTAGAGACGGTCCGATGGCGCTTCTATCTTAAGGGTACCTCTAAAATCTCAGGTCCGAGTTTCCTCGGAGAGGTCGTTTCGGCTCCGCCCTGTCTCGCCCGAACGTATTCCCGACCTGCCTGTTTCGTACGGACCGCCTCGGAGGGCACGTCCTGTGCCCCCTCGGCTTGGGGCGACGTCCTGTCGCCCCATCCGTACTACACGACGGCAGGTCGGAAATACGGGCTCGAATGGGCTCCGCCGAAACGGCCTCTCCGAGGAGTGACGTTTTTAGAGATGCCCTTAAGGCTCTATCGCGGCTTCCCCGTTTTCACTGTCTAAAATCGAGATCTCGCAGGTGCCGCCCAGCTTCTCTTTGACCATATCGGACAGCTCTTTCAGAGCTTTTTCGAGGTCGCTTCTTCTGGAGTCGTCCACCAGCTCGATACATAAAAAGGCGTTCTTCGTCTCGTCGGTCAACATGGTGCGGACCGACTCCCTCCAGTTCCAGCAGCGGCAGATGGCGCCCAGATCGTCTTTATAGACTATCTCTCCCTCGTAGGGAGGGGAGGACTTGTCCTCTCCGAGAACGATGAAATCCTCGTCGCCGATCGCCTTGGTCAGTTTTATGTCTCCCACGAAGGTGTCTATGTCCTCGCCGCCGCAGGGTAGACCGTATCTCAGAGAGATGGCGTTGTAGATGTCCACCAGAGGGTTTATGGTCCTCAGTTCCTGTCCCTTCTGGACCCTTTTCAGCAGTGCCTCTATGGACGATCTGGCTCCCTTCTTGGTCTTGAACTTTCTGAAGGCCTCTCTCCATACCTTCACGGGGCCGTTTTCGGAGAACTCGCTTTCGGTCAGGTGTTTGAGTGCCTCCGTCTCCGCTTCCTTGAGCATCTCCCGGTATTCCTCTTCGTTCCTGATCGAGTTGTCTAGGCCGCGGCAGACCACGATCCCTATGAGCGAATCGGGGAACACCTGCCGGAAGTCGTCCTCGACGATGAACCTTTTCATGCGGACCTACCTCCTTTTCGGGATATAAAAAAGCCCGGGAACCGAATCTCCCAGGCTTTTATCCTTCCGTGTACACGACGAGTCGTGCGTTTTCTCTCGGACCTGCCGACCAAAGGCCGCGGAACCCTAGAAAACTGAGCTTATTCGATTTTTAGATCCTTTAAGGACCTGGATGTGACGAGATAACAGGTCGATATGAATCCAAATTTAAATATAGACAAGCTTTTACCCCATGTCAAGTGGGATCTTGGGCTAGGAGAACTTCCCCTCTCTCCACCTCATGGAGCCGGAGAAGTAGTCGTTTTTGAGTTTCTTGATCTCCGGAGTGAGGGTCAGAAGGCCGATCATGTATGGGGTACTTAAAAATGGACAGGTTCCCGAGGTAGTGAACGCTCCCTATCTTTTTACGACATCTTGCCTGATAGGCTCCGCCATATACCGGAGAATACCCGATAAAATTTTAGACGTTATATTTTATCCGTTATTGATGTTATTATAAACAAGTGTTTGATATGGGGCCTAACTTAGATGTAAGATACATGGGGTCTGAAAGGATGGCCGTCTTGAGAAAAAAAAGATTGTTTTTTTATTTTAGTTTTTTTGTGGTGATGATGTTAGCCTCCTCCCTGAATGCTTTTCCCTTTTCTGCATCAAAGAGCGAAAGTAGTTCTCATAAAGTATGGTGGACCCCATTGTCAAGACCATTTTTTAGCCTAGATTAGTTTAGGTCAGACTGCTATAGGTCTTCCTTTCCGAAGTAGATCTCCTGCGG